>JAYSRU010000099.1:0-1818 GCA_043720875.1 Crocinitomicaceae bacterium | reverse complement strand
AAAAGGCTTGTGGATTGAAGAAAAACCTCACGAAGGACTCTATTTTTTAGGTTTTCAAGTTCCCATTTCTGGGATTCTCAGACAAATAGATATTGATTCTAAAACGATTGTGGAAAGAATTTTCAACAGGTATTAGTTTTTAAATTATTTTGTAATTAATTAGTCGTTGCTTGGATAATGAAGTTATTACCCTGCAATGACATTTTGAGTTGATTAAAAACAGATTGCCCTTGTTTACGAGCAGTTGAGATAAACCCTTGAATACGGGCATAGTGTTTTGCACCCAATTGGGTTCTAAAACAACCAGCAACCTTTATTTTTCCTTTGGCAGGTCTAATATCTCGTTCCGCTTGGTTATTTGTAAATGGGATAAAATCGTATTTGGCAAAGGCTACTACACTTTCTTTATGTAGGACAAGCCTATTAAAGAGATTTCTTCCTTTGGTGGATTTAGGTCTTCCTTTGGGTGGTTTAATGGACGGAGGTTCTTCTAAATCAGCGGCTTTACAAATATGGTCATATTCTTGTAAATATGGAGAAAGGTTTTCAATATGACTTGTGGCTTTTGCACTGAATTGGTACATTTTTAGTAAAAGTTGGTGCATAAGTTTTGCCCATTGAGAACCTTGTTCGATTAGTGCTTGTAATTCCCTGATAATGTGAGCGTTACAGACGGCATGAGAACAAGAATCGAAAGGAAAATAACTTGCCCAACAGTCGTGTATAGACCAGTTTTTAAAATCTTTAATGAGTGAATCATCGGTCTCTAAGGCTTTGGCTCCTCGGTTAGTGTGAACAAAAAAATACGTCCACAGCGTATTACAAGCCACATGAAGCCAATGGGTTTTACTTTCACAGGCTAAACCACTTTCATCAAAATGAACTACTTTTGAAGCCATTAGCTGCTCTTTGATAAGAGATTCACTACTTTGAAGTGACTCGTATGTTCGAGTATTGGCAGTTAAAACCGTGGCAGTATTAAGAGGTTGATTATACAAATCAGTGAATAATTGACTAATGTTTTGTATTGACAAGTGGAAACCATTACTCAGCAGGCTGCATAATGCCATTACCCCAGTACCATATTGCACATGGTTGTTTACTGATTCTGGAAAAGTCCCTACAATTTTTGCTTGACAACAAGGACATTGTCGTACATATTGTTGGTATTCGGTAACAATTAATTTAGCAACAGGTAAGTCATAGACTTGACGACGTTCTTTAAAAACAGGTGCAATATCAGTTATATCACAACCACAGTTACAGACATTTGAGGGAAATAACTCCTTTATTATATCGGGATTAGGGCTAACAGATAGGGTTTTACCTTGATGACCTACTTGACCACCAGGTTTTCCTTTGGAGATTTTTACAAAAGCTGGTTTGGTTTTAAATTTATCAGTAGAAGGGGGCATACTACTGTTACTACTATTTTGATTTAGGCGATTCCGTAACTCAACGTTTTCTGCCTTCAAAAGAGTAATTTCCTTAGCCTGCTCTTCAATTTTAAGTAGAAGAGTGCTAACAAGGTTTTGTAATACTAATATGTCATCGCTTAATTCCAATAGTTTACTTTTGGCTCTTAGACAATCTGGATTAAATTTAGATTAATGTACCGACTAATTAATTACGATTATTTACTTATTTCGCATGAGTTTTCTCCTTTAAAATACCGCCCGTGGCTTCTTTAATGATGTGGACATAGACAAATGCTTTGTCATCAATATTTATCACAGCATCGTGTATCTGTTTGATTTCCAAGCGAGTAACGATGGTTACAATAATATCAGTATCTGTTTTTACCTCAAAACTATTGGG
>JAYSRU010000098.1:0-15416 GCA_043720875.1 Crocinitomicaceae bacterium | reverse complement strand
TAGCTCAAAAGCATATTTTGTATTTGTCTCTTCGTTGTAGATGAAAATATCACAAGTTACACTAACAGGAATTGGGTCTCCACCACCTTGTCTAATATAATCAAGTTCTTTTGTCCAGTCAGGCTTAACCTTTTCTTGTCCTTTACCACTATGTTCAAGGTTGTTTAGAACTTCTTGTATTCTTCGCAAACTTTCACTTCCAACAACGCCATTAACACTATGCCCCATTGAACAATGTCCGTGATTTTCGTGCGCTACAACTTGTGCTAATTTTTCCCAAACACCACCGAATGGTGTTACAAATCTTCTTTCAAAATGCGAACCTTTAAATATTTCGTCAGGTACCAATGCCGAGTAAAGAGGTTTTGAAGAATGATGTTTTTCTTTTATGAATGGGTCGTTCACTAGTACATTATTCATAACTCTGTCCATCATAGTCGAAACTACGCTCTTTATTCCTTCTCCAACTCGTTTTTTCTTACTCATATTTGATTAAAATGTCCGTTTGCAAAGTTACAAAATTAAAGTCGATGATTTCTGTTTTTAGGTCAAAAGTGTCGTATAGGTAGGCTTGCTTGTAACTTATTTATATGTCCCATTTTATGCGACATATACAACATACGGTGGTTGTATATGTCTTGTTTCATGAGACTATATTTCTCAAATTTACTGTTTTTTCACAAGCTATCAAAGGGGGAAACTCTGTTTTGTATTGAATCTGTGCTTACTTGTGAATGATTCAGTGGTTTTCTTGGCTCGTAAACAATCTTTTAGCTTCTTTCCAAGAAATGAGTTCGTTTTTATGCAATCGTTTGAGTTGTATATTATTCGAAAAACTACGGGATTGTTGCATAGCTTTTAGATGCGTTTCGCTAGCAATAAATTGCAAGAGGTCGTTTTCATTTTCCCACAAGGTCATGGTATACCAGCTTTTAAAATTCCAAGTTCCTGTTATTTTAAAGGAAGTGCATTTTGATCGTTTCAGTTCTGGAATAATAGCACCGTTAAACCGAAAAAAAGGTTTGAGTTTTGAATACGAGCTTAATTCAATTTTAGTAATGGAGAGAAGCATGGAGCTATTTAAGTTCGGTGAGTAAAATATTTATACGCGCTTTTATGTTTTTTATTGTAGGTCTAATCTAATCATATTTGGCCTACTCAAAGAATGAGTTTTGAATTATCACATTTAAAATTAATGAATTTTTTTGATGCTGTCGAAATTTGGGTCTTCATTCATTTTAATGGTTAATAGTTGACCGAAATCGACAGGAATTTTAAAGATATTATGCAAAGGAATATTCAGTAAATAAGCCCAGATGCAACGCATTACACCAGCATGCGTAACGAGAAGAACTTTCTCATGCTTTTCAAGTCTTAATTTATCTAGGAACAATTTTACGCGTTCGAACAGTTCAATTAAATTTTCTCCTTCAGGTGGTTTGACCTGCACGAAATCAGACATCCAATGGTTCAATTCCTCTTGGTTAATGGCATCCCACTTTTTGCTTTCCCAAGCGCCAAAGTTCATTTCCATTAGGGCATCTGAATAAATAGTATTTTTATGGTTTAGGGCCGTTGTTAGTAATTTGCACCGTTCTAATGGGCTACTAAAAACAACATCAATCGCTTTTGGTAGTTTTTCGATAAGTTGTGCTAAGTCTTGTGTTACACTTTCACGCAACGGAATGTCACTTTGGCCATAGCAAAGGTTGTCTTCATTTGCTACAGGGGTATGTCGGGTTATATAAATTTCCATATCGCTACAAATGATAAGAGGCAAACACATTCAGCTACTTGCTCAACTGCACCAAGGCAATCGCCTGTATACCCATCAATCCATTTGTTAAAATAACGTTTGGAATATATGTATAGAAATAATAATGGAATAACAACAAAGCAAAATTCCCATCGAAATAAACAAAGCACAAGCAATGGAACTAAGCCAAATACATACGCACCAACTATTTCTTTATAACTATGTTCTTTCGCGATTGGCTTAGCTTTACTGCTTTCATCTTCTCGAGAATAATGAGACGTGAACACAATGTTGATGGCTGTTAATCGTGAAAGAGCGTGATAACTTATAAATAGTAAGGGTAAGATTAAATAATTAGAAGGATTTATTTTTGAGATTAAACTACCGAGCGCGATAAATTTTAGGCCAAATAAAAAAATCAGAGCGATGGCTCCAAAAGCACCGACTCGGCTGTCTTTCATGATGTCTAGAATTTTAGCTTTCGTCCAACCGCCACCAAAACCATCAAATGCATCTGCCAATCCATCTTCGTGAAATGCACCCGTAACAAGCACTCCTGCAATAAGAGAAAACAAAACGCAAATAGTTGGATCAAATAAAAACGAACTCAACCAAAAAACGACGAACGAAATTAACCCTACAATCCAACCTATAAGTGGGAAGTAACGGGTTGCTTTATTTATGTAATCAGGCGAATGATCAATGTCATTTGGACACGGAATTCTTGTGTAAAACATTAATGCCGTAAAAAAAATACGTATTTCTTCTTTCATATTATTCCTTATTACTTATGCTTGCACTTTCAAAACTGGCCATGTTATTTAAAAAATTAACAGAACTTTCAATAATTGGATAGGCTAAAGCGCATCCTGTACCTTCACCTAATCTCATTTCCATTGCTAACAATGGTTTTGCATTTATGAAATTTAACAAATTGAGATGACCAAATTCATCACTCAAATGACAGAATATAGCGTTATCCAAAACTTTAGGGTTAAGTTTAAAGGCGACCAAGAAAGCGCTTGTAGCAATAAAACCATCTATAAGGATAAGCATATTTTTTTCGTATGCAGTTAGGATTGCAGCGCTCATCTGCGCAATTTCAAATCCTCCGTAGGTGCGTAATACTTCCATTGGGTTGCTTACATGTCCATGAAATGTTTGCGCTTGGTTTAAGATTGAAATCTTTTTTTCTAGTTGTACATCATTCAATCCAGTGCCACGTCCAACGCATTTTTCTATCGGTAGCGCACACAATTCACTCATAATCATTGTAGCAGAAGATGTGTTTCCAATGCCCATTTCACCAAAACCTATTGTATTACAGTTGTTTGCAAATAGGTTGTTTACAATACTTCTTCCGTTCGTAAAACATTGTTCCAACTGTTCCTCAGACATTGCTTTTTGGGTTAAAAAACTGTTAGTGCCTTTTGCTACTTTTGCGTTAAGTATACCCAAGTTATGTTCAAAATCGAAATTAACCCCTGCGTCAACAATTTTTAGATCAATGTTGTTTTGTTTTGAAAAAACATTAATTGCGGCACCACCTTGCGTAAAATTTAGCACCATTTGAAATGTCACTTCTTGCGGATATGCGCTAACACCTTCTTTTGCTATTCCATGATCGCCTGCAAAAACTACAATAGTTGGGTTGTTTAAACTAGGAGACAGGGTGTTTTGAATAGTTCCAATTTGCAAGGCCAATTTTTCAAGTATGCCTAGCGCACCAATAGGTTTGGTTTTATGATCAATTTTATGTTGTAGTTGCTCTTGTATGTTCATTGTTTAATTACTTTTTTAATGAAAGTGCCTTGCGTTGTTTTTATTTCTAGTGTAAACAACCCATCGCTGAATTGCATGTTTTTTAAATCTGATTCGGAACCTTTAAAAATTAATTGTCCTAAATTATTTTTTACTACTATTTCTAGCAATGGCTGGTTAGAATGAATAGTAAGTTGCTCGTTTTGTGAGAATGGATTTGGAAAAACATTCAACGCGTTAATCGTGTTTCCTTTGATAGCAGTTGTCGTATTCTGATGGATAATCCCAAGAGCATCCAGATCAAATCCACCCGATGCAAAAGCGGTAGGAAATGGATCATTGATCGGATTATTATTTATGTCGTAAGTTACGTAAAGTGGGTCAATACTTCCTACAACATCAATTATCTTAACATGCGTGATTGCATTAATGTTTACTAGTGGGGCTCCTGCTATTTCTTGTAGGTCGAACGGAGTGCCGTAATGTTTGCGATATTTTCCTGCTAAATTATTGATTTTAGAAGCATCGCCACTGTTTGAAAAGGCTTCTATTTGACTCGTTGTCTGTGTATTAGAAGTGGCGGGGAAACGGACATAATTCAATCCATCGCTGCTCACTTCCACAAATGCAAGTTCAAGAAATACATCGTTAAAAGCATTTTCAAAAACCGCAAAGTCATAGCCAGGACCATTTGTGATTGGATAATCAAAGTTTAGAATCGCTGAACCTCCATCTCCCAGACTCACAACATCATTTATTCCTGAAATACCTAAAGCCATTGAGCTATCACCAATATTTGTAAGCCCAAGCGAAAAGTTTGAAATATCCATTAATCCTCTTTGGATAGAACAATCCGTGGCCCAAGCGGTGAAAATTGAACTATCCTTGTAAATTGCCGTGGTACCAACTGTACCCACCGGTCCAGGAAATTGCGCAAAAAGAGATTTAGTAAAAAGCATGACTGCAAAGCCGCTTATATTTTTAAACATCGCTTAGTATTTTTGTTGGTTTTTTGTTTTTGTCGAGTGCCACAAACGTAAAGTTTCCAGTAATTGCCTTTATTCGTTTATCGCTATACATTTCTTCGATAAAGATTTCTACTTTCACATCTAAACTGGTGTTTCCTATCTTTGAAACTTTTCCAATGAGCTCAATTATAGTACCTGCGGGTATGGGTTGTTTGAAATCAATTCTATCGGATGAAACCGTGACGCACATTTTTCGTGTAAACCTTGTGGCTGTTATAAATGCAACTTCGTCCATCAAATGCATAGCCGTGCCACCGAATAAAGTATCATAGTGGTTCGTTGTATTTGGAAACACAGCTTTAAAGATTTTTGTTTCTGATGATTGAATTTTTTCTTCTAGGTTCATAGTTATATGCAATAATATTATTTCGTTTTGGTGAAGCCGTATGCGCAATGTCTACAATTATTTTTGCAACAATTTCCACGCAATAAATGATAAAGTTCAGTGAAGACCCAACAGGAATTTTCTGTGTAGTAGTGTAGACCTTCAATTAATGTATCCTTTTGAGTTGGAAAATGGTGCAAAGTTGAAGTTTCAACTAATTCGTCGTAATGGAGTAAGCATTCTTTACATAAACAATTGTACTCGGTACTTTTTAAAAATGCCAAAGTTGCTGGTTGTAACTCGAGCACACATTGGCAATTATCGATATCTTGTTCCTTGCATTCAAAAGTAACTTTACACCTTTTACAATGTTTACTTACTGATTGCAACAGGAGCTAATCTAAGTATTAGAAATTTATGCTGAGCATAAGCAAAGCTTCCAAATAATATACTTGAATAAACCGCGTCGCCGAGTAATGAACCTTTCAGAAATGGAATTCCTGCGGCGTAACACGTTAGTAATCCGCCAAAGGTTTGTGGATAAATAGTGCTTCCGATCCAACTTCCGAAATTAGAAACTAAAAAGAAAATAGCCGTTGAACTCAAGGCTCCTAAAATTATACGCTTCGTATTTATTTTGGATAGCACAAACAAACCTACTAGCGTGATTAGGATGTAACTGCCGTATTGCCAGTAAAAACCTTGATAGAACCAAGTGAATTCGGGATAAAATTCACCATAAATTACATTATTTATAAATAAATCACTTAACCAAGTTGCAAGTATTGGAATTAAATACGCTTGCCATTTTTTAGCAAAGTAAGCTGCTCCAAACAGACCAACAGCACCGAGTGGTGAAAAATTTGGCATGTGAGGAATGATTCTACTAAAGGTACAAAGTAAGATCAATGCGGTGAGCACTGTAAAGCGAAGGTTTATTTTTTGTTCTATCATGGTTTCAATTTTTAAAATGTATTGAAAAGCGCAAAGATTGAACATGAATATTCTTCCGAATAAAAAAATACATGTTGGTTTACAAAGCACTTTTCGTGATGCTTAATGGATAATCAATTCTTATGTATCTGGCTTATTCTTTTTCAAGAAATTACAGTTGCACGACAGCCCAAGATTTTACTTGGTTCCATAACTTAGACAAATTAAATTTGTCTATTGAATTGTTTGTATCAAAGAACTGGGGCAAATATAGAGATAAAAAACGCTTACTTTTTCAAAATCATTTTATTTGATAAAAGTTAACCGTATCGAAAAGCATTCAGCTAGTTGGATTTATCCTAATTCGTTTTACATGATCATTTTGGAAGCGTTGTGCTGTAAAATTTATTCCTGCAATCGGCTTATTTTTAATTAGCGTGAATTGCCAAATTATACCTTCTCCCTAAAACCCAAAATACTTTCTCTTATTCAACATCCGTAAGGGTATAGTTTTTTATGTATTCTTGCCAATTTCCATGAGGAATTTCTAAAAATTTTCTTTCTGGACTCACTAAATATTTTACAGGCAAAACACCGACTCCAAGTTTCGATGTAAGGTCTTCTTTTATTTCTGAAACAGGAAAGGTGTACTTCTTTTTCGCGATAAATTTTTTAAGGTTAGTCGAATTAACGGAAAGGGTGTATAATTTTAAATGGTAGCTGCTGTCGCTTTTAAGGTGCTGATAATATTTTTCTATTTCCGGAAGCTCTTTAATACAAGGCGGACACCAAGTTGCCCAAACATCAACATATGTCCAATATTTTGATGGTTTAGCGAAGTTTACACTTTCGCCATTGTTGAATTTTAGGGTAACAGGCGGAAATGGAATCATAATGCTATCCACCTTATTTTTCCAATACTTAGAAAATGAGGTTTCCAAGTTAGTTTTAACGTATGATTTTTTTAATTCAGCCATGTTTACATCACTCGGATCGATTAATGTAATGTTTGTGAAACAGTGCAATGCTTTCATTGATTGGTTGTTAGCACTTAGAAAGTCGTAATACAGAACAGGGTAATTGGGGGTTTTTGCTCCTTTGTAAAGTAGGGCTAACTCGGTTTTTAATTCGGATTCAAACGGTTTATCTATGAAATCGGGAGAGAAGTAGGCGGCTTTTTCAATATTGGTAGCTAAACTCAAGTTACTTAAATACTTCTCGTAATAGGTGAAAGCGTACAAGCACCTAAACCAATGGCGTTGCCAACTCTCGGCAGAGCCTACTGGAGCATCTTTTCTATCTAGGTATTTATATTTTTCGAGGTTAGAAATTATTTTGTCGTTGAGCTGCGTTAGCATATTTTTGTCAATATCTTGCCGTTCTGTCAATTCATTCAGTACCATTAATCCAAAGCGTTCTGTTTTATGTGAAAAATCAGCACTGTCTTTTAATAGCGCTGTGAATGTTTGTAGTAGAATGGTTACTTCACTTGCGGTGTTAGTAGTTTTTATTTTGTTCCAAAAGTATAGCGGCGCAATAAATGCGTTGATAGTTGAGTCGTTTTTTAAATATAATTTCTCCAAAAAATCTGTCTCAGCTTCGGTGTTATTCGAAATAGTTAAATGCGGAAGTAGAATCTTGTCAATACGTGGACGAAAGCTGTAGGGCCATTTCTGTTGAAATGCTACTGCCCAAATTGCTGCTTTATCGGTTTTGTTTTTGTCTGACCAAAATGTTTGTATACTGTCAAAGAAAACCTCTTTGTCCATGGGGTATTGTGCCATTGCCTTAGCGCACAAAAATGGGACAGCGAACACTACGAGAAATAGTTTTTTTTGAAGTAGAGTCATTTGAATTTAGTTTTAAACCGTAGTGAAAGTAAGTAATTATTCTAGATGTTCAAGTTATCATTCATGCTTTTAGTGTAAGCGTATGTTTTTAACATTTCTCACCAACTCGACCCCAGACAATAGCGGCATCCTTTTTTTTGGTAACTGAGCTTGTCGAAGTTCAAAAAAAATCCCCGTAACCAAATGCTACGAATGTTGAACACCGCCGATTTAGCGGATTTCGAAAATAGCAAAGTAAAGGTATCAGTGGGAATTGCAAATTTCCACATGGTCGAAGCCCAACACGTGCAGCGTTATTTGATTCAATTGGTTTTGAATGTCAAACTTATTGATGCGAGTTGCATCCGTAACAAGCTTAATGATTAAAGTCCTCAGGAAACTGTAGGCCTTTTTTTATTTCTATGAATAAATTTTTGAACCGTATTATAAGTAATGCATTAACCCCATGTTCCATTCTTGTCCTGCATTATATGTTGTTTGCTCGAAATCAACATTATATTGTTTTATTCCAGCAACGCAACGCAGGCTCTCGTCTCGAAATCCTTTTTCAGTTGTTCCAGCAGCCATATAGTAGCTTGAGTTAGTCTTTGAAACATCTTACAAACTCCCAGTTTGAGCAGTTCCGTTCCATAATGGTTTTTGGCTTAAAATAGGCGGGCATTAAAAGCACAAACTTGCCACCGAGATAGAGTTAAATAAAAACGGACGAACTTCGATAACAGAAGTCCGCCCGTTTATTATAAGCCAATGTTAGGCAACATTATATTAATTTTCTTCTAAATGAATTTCGTATCTGTCGTTACCGTCCAAATAATAATACCAAAACTCTCTTTCTTTTAGTCTTAATATATAAAGTGTTTCGGTGGACTGTCCAGAAACTCCAGAACGTTTTATTTGCTCGTTGTCTGATTGAAATTCCCATTTTCCTGAACCAGTATCTGCGGATGAATTATATGAATAATTTCCGTCTTTGTCAAAGGTTTCAGTATAATTTATACTCGTAAGAGATGATGTATTATCTACACCATTAATGGTAAATGATTCTACTTTCCATGTATTTGCTACACGAGCTGTTTTTGATCGTAAACTTAAAGCAGGTCCTTCCTCATATTTTTTACAACCTGTCAAGGACGCACCGATAATGAGAATAATAGAAAAGATGTTTTTTGTTGTCATTGTCATTGTTTTTAGAATTAATAATTAAAATTGCATGAAAACGCTTATCAAATGTCGTGCCTAAATTTCGTGTCATAATGATACGTTATACACGAATTAAGTAACTAGCTCATTATCAATAACAAAAAAATCATTACTACCGGCTTTGATGATTTTGAACTGCGCAAGGTGTTTTGTGCTTTCACGTGAAGGTTTTAATTATTTATTGAAAGTAAGCATAATTTATATTACTAACACTTACTTTTGAGTTGCAAATGAGTGTCGCGATAGTTTTTGGGGTTAAAACCTGGGCTTGGAATACAATTGGAAGTGAATCTATGGCGTATGTTTCCAAAATAGGGTGGCTATACGTATGTTTTTAAGATTTCTCACCAACTCGACCCCAGACAGCAACGGCATCCTTTTTTTTGGTAACTGAGCTTGTCGAAGTTCAAAAAAAAGATAAAGCGGATGGCTGGAAATGGGCGCAAAAAAATCCCCATAACCAAATGTTACGAGGATTTTTCAAATTTTAGTGCAATTTATTATTCTACAATTTCCATTTCATTTACAATGTGACTTGCGCCACCAACTTTGTCAATCAACCACAAAATGTAGCGAATGTCACATACAATTGTGCGTTGTAATTCTGGTTCGAAATAGATGTCTCCCGACATTGCTTCCCAGTTACCATCAAAAGCAGCGCCAATCAAATGACCATCTGCATTGATTACCGGTGAACCTGAGTTTCCTCCTGTGATGTCATTGTTGGTTAAGAAGTTAACAATCAATTTACCCGATTTCTTATCTGCATAACGACCGAAGTCTTTTGCTAAAGCAAGTTTCTTTGTTTTTGCGTCCAAAGCAAACTCTGGGTTAGATTGATCTTCTTTTTCAAGAACTCCTTCGATTGTGGTTACGTAATCATAAGAAATACCATCTTTTGGAGAATACGGTAAAACATTACCATACGTTAAACGGAACGTGCTGTTCGCATTTGGGTAATAATTTTTGTTGGTATTCATTTCACGTAAACCTTTCACAAATAAACGATTTCCTTTTGCAAGTTTCTTATCAGCTTCAACAAGTTCTGGAGCCGTAACTACTTTTTCATAGTTTGCATAAAGGTTTTCCATCAATAAGAAGAAAGGATCTTTTGCAAGACTTAAGGGAGATTTACTTGTCAAGGAAGCATCAAATTTTTCCTTTGTCATGATTACTGATTTCTTTCTAATGCTTGCCATTAATTTTGCAAGTGCTTTAGGTCCACCAGCAGTCAATTTCAATAAGTATTCGTTTTTCTGATTGGCAGGAATGTCACGTAAGTAAAGTGCTAAACCAGCTTCTAATGTCTCAAGTTCAATATTCATGTTTCCTTTTGCATAGAATTCTTCTGAACTTCCAGTAATTGCCGTTTTAATATTACCAGCAGTAGCTGCGTCATTTTTAGCCAATTGTCTGAGGTAATTCACATAGGTAATTCCTAAAATATTCATGTCTGTTCCAGCAACAAATTCTTGCATGTATACACGCATTAAAATGTAGTTTTGAATAGCACCAAAGGCAGCATTAATGTCTGGAAGAACTGTTGCGTAGGCAGGATTCTTTCCAGCGAAATTTGTAAAGTCATTTTCGATAGCACGTTTCTTATCTGCTACTTTATTGTTCTTTAATTGTTGCGATTGACCAATAAAATACTTCCAGTAGTTGGCTACTTGCGCATAGTTGCTAGAATAGTTCAAACGAACAGTAACATCTTTGTCCATGTACTTTTTCATCATGTCCAACTTCATCTTACGCACTTCTACACGTTTCGGTTGGTCAATTGTTATGGCTTGTTCAACACCAACTGAAGTTAAGTAACGGTTTGTTCTACCAGGAAAACCCATAATCATTGCGTAGTCATCTTTTTGAATCCCTTTAAGAGAAACAGGTAAAGAATGACGCGGAGTAAACGGTTTGTTGGCTGCATTGAACGTTGCAGGTTTATTGTCTGCTCCTGCATAAACTCTAAACATAGAGAAATCTGCAGTATGTCTTGGCCACATCCAATTGTCTGTATCTCCACCATATTTACCAGCAGATTGTGGAGGTGTTCCCACTAAACGGATGTCAGTAAACTTTTCAGTAACAAATAAATAGAATTCATTACCATTAAAAAAGTCACGTACAAATGCTTCGTAATGCGTTCCACGTTTTGCGTCGTCTGCTAAGATCTTGAATGCTTTTTGAATAGCTGCAGTGCGTTCTTCTGGCGTTTGAGAATCATTTAAACTTTGAGAAACGGTTGCAGTTACATCTTCGATGCGTACCATGAAATTTGCAAACAAACCAGGGATCGAAATTTCTTCTTCATGATTCTTAGCCCAAAATCCATCGTCTAATAAGTTTTTCTCTTTGGTTGAATTAGAAGCGATAGCGTCATATCCACAATGGTGATTCGTTAATATTAATCCATTTTTAGAGATGATTTCTCCTGTACAAAATCCACCGAAAGAAACAATGGCGTCTTTTAATGAACCTGTATTGATACTGTAAATTTGTTCTTGTGTTAAGCGTAAACCATGCTTTTGCATGTCGCTATAATTTCTACCTAAAAGAAAGGGTAACCACATACCTTCATCCGCGCGAGCGATATTGCTCATCGAAAATGAAATAACTAAAATAAATGCGTAAATCTTTTTCATCGTTTAACTGTTTTTGATTTTTTGAAATTTAAGAGTCGCAAAATTAGAAGACTTATTGGATATATTGTCATTTTTGATCCATTCAATTATGAACAAAGTATAGCAACGGATGAACGGTTAATAGCAGCGTTTGAATATATACTTAAACGAAAAGTGATTTTGAAAGCTTGTTTTACTCGAATGTATACCTTTTGTTAACCTAAATTGAACCCCCCGATCAAAACTGATGTTTACCTTTGAAACCTATATAATTTTTAGCCATATGAGAATAGTTTTATTAGTTTCTTTCCTATGTTTCTACATAGCACCTGCAAAAGCGCAGGACACTACATGGGTGCAAACCTTCACTTTTGATTCGATTGCAACGCGACGCGGAACGTTTCCTTTTCCAGCAAGTTTGGGTACGAAACGTTTTGAGAAAGTATTAATGTATTACAAATTGAAATGTAGTCCTTTAACTCCTTGGGATAGTTACAACTGTGGAGAATGGGATTATTTAACCTATTCAAGAATTTTTCAGCATACAGGCGTATTAGATTCTGTGCAAGTTAAATCTAAACGATACAAGGTGAATACGGATACGCTAGCTACTTATGCGTATAACAGTTCGCCTTTTTTCAATACCTATCAATTGTACCAATATTTGAGACCGCAAACAACTGTAGTTGATAATCCGGTAATCACTGGTGGTACGAGTGCTATGAATTTGGTTCATACCAGCAAGTCTGGTAACCGTGTGCAATACATAATTTCTGCTGCTGAATTGTTGGCAGGAAGTGTAGTTGCGGGTAATATTTCCTCGTTAGGCTTATCTTTTAGTCAATTGGGAAGTAATGCAGATAATTTTATGATCAAAATTAAAGGAACGAGTTTAACGGAACTTACAAATTTCGAAACCACTGGTTTTAGTACGGTATACAATCGTAATTTGACGGGCGCTGTTTTAGGTACAAATAGCTTTGTGTTTTCGACACCCTACAACTGGGACGGGGTATCCAACATTGTTGTTGAATTAACGTTCAATAATTCTGTGCTGGGTACTACAAACTATGTTGTGAATGCATTGGATCAAGTTGGATTAAACAATAGCGTTGTTTACGGTTCAAAAAACGGAAGTTTTACAACAACTTTTGCGGATAATGCAGAACTCGATATTTCGAACGATGATATCGGTGGTGATTTAACCATTGCTTTTTGGTCGAAAGGAAATGGAAGTGCTGGAACTACTACATCTGTACTGGAAGCAGTAGATTCGTTAGGTGCCCGCATTATTAACATCCATTTTCCGTGGTCTGACAATACAATTTATTGGGATGCGGGTACAGGAAACGGATACGATAGAATTAGTAAGGCAGTAAGTCCAACTATTGTGGATAATGCTTGGCATCATTGGTCGTTTGTTAAGAAAGCATCCACCGGTCAAATGATGATTTATTTGGACGGTGCTTTATGGCATTCAGCAACGGGTTTAACGCGTAATGTTGGAAAAATCGCTAAGTTCATTTTAGGGTCAAACATTGACATGGCGTATAATTATCAAGGGAAATTAGACGAATTTCAAGTGTTCAAAACTGCAGTAAGTGCGGCAGATATCATGGCTTGGAAAAATAAGAAGATAGATGCGAGTCATCCAAATTATGCCGATTTAATGGTGTATTACGATTTCGACGATGAAAAAGTAATGCGTGATAAAAGTGGAAACAATCGATTGGGAATGCCTTCGGAATATGGAATGATTCAATTTAACGAATACCCAGTTGCAGGTTTAGTGGTTTCTGGCCTTCGCCCGAATACAATTATCGGTCAGGGAACTTTGGGTGCATTAGATTCTGTTTTGGTGAGTAACTTTATTGCCAACGAACCTCAAGTTATTTTTGAATATGCACCAACAGACAATTCATTTGTGATTATAAATACTACAGTTGCTTATCCGGGAGGAACGAGTTATGTATACAATTATTTAGGAGCTCAGGTAAGTAATACTAACGTTCCAACAACACTGTCAATTAATAACGCAACAATCACGTATTTCAAACCACCATTTGAAGTGGTAAACGATATTGAAATTGGGCGCTACATTACTCCTTATGGTATTAATTTTGACCTTGGTCCGAATGGGTTTACTTGGATGTATGATGTGAGCGATTATCAACAATATTTGCATGGAATGGTTGATTTTGCAGCACATAACACACAGGAGTTAATCGATGTTCGATTTGCATTCATTGAAGGTATACCGCCAAGAGATGTGCACCAAAGAGAATCAATTTGGGAAGATTTTAGAAGCTATCAGTATTCTAATTTGAATAGTAATACTGACTTATCTGCTACCTCTGTACTTTTGTCTGACACTTCTTCAATGTTTAAAATTAAAACAAGACTTACAGGTCACGGTCAACAAGGAGCAGCTTCATGTTGCGAGTGGAAACCGAATGATCACAGCATATCTTTGGATGGTGTAAATAGATTCAACTGGAATATTTGGAGACCAGATGCATGCGCGAATAATCCGAATATTAAACAAGGTGGAACATGGCCTTATGCACGTGAAGGATGGTGTCCTGGTGACCTTGTACCAGAATTTGAACATGAAATAACTCCTTACGTAACACCAGGAAATTCAGTTTCCATCGATTATGGAATTTCGGTTATCCCAGGATCAGATTTAGCACAGGGGAATGGAAACTATCTTGCAGCCTTCGATTTGATATCATACTCTGCTCCGAATTTTCAAAATGATGCTGCGATTGTTGATGTATTGAATCCAAACAATTATGAATATTACAGCAAGTGGAATCCAACCTGTTCAAACCCTAGAATAATATTACAGAATACAGGAGCTGAGCCCTTAACATCTTGTAAAATTAGATCATGGATCAGCTATGGTAATTGGTTGGAATATGAATGGACCGGTAATTTGGCATTTTTGGAAAAGGAAACAGTAGAAATTCCTGTAACTGATTTGGCTTGGTGGGGTAATTATTCGGGATCATTGACCTATACCGCACAAGTCTATGCGGTTAACAGTGCAGCGGGTTTGGACGAGTATGCACCGAACAACGTAAAAACAACAAATTTTGTGGCGCCAGAACGTATCTCGGGTCCATTTTATGTATGGCTTACAACCAATAATAAGGCTGTAGAAAACAGATATAAATTGATTGATCAGAATGGTACAAGTATTTTTGAACGTAATGTATTAGCAAATACAACCGTATATAGAGATACGTTTGACTTGGCACCAGGATGTTACAGTTTGATACTAGAAGATACAGATGATGATGGTACTGGATTTTGGTATTCGAATCAAACAGAAGGTGAAACTTCGGGTTCATTTAGAGTGAGATTAGTTGGAGGAAGTATTGTTGAAACGTTCCCTACAGATTTCGGAAGATATCACCGCTATGATTTTTCTATCGGTTTCACGTTAGATGTGGATGAAGCAAAATTGGACAACGAAATCATGATTTTTCCAAATCCTAATAATGGGGTTTTCCAAATCGAATTGAGCGGAATCGTGAAAGACAAAGCTAGTTTAGAAATTGTTGATTTGATGGGTAGAGTAGTGCATACAGAAAGTATGAAAGCAAACGAATATTTTGCTGAATCACAAATAAACCTACAGCACCTATCCAACGGTCAATATTTCGTAAAAATCATCACGAATGAAAGAGTTTATATGAAAGAGTTTATCAAGAATTAACTTTCTTAATGTTTTTAGTCACTATTGTCCGATATAATCTGTTATAGTAATATTATAATTTTAAAATACTTAAAATCAATTAATTAAATTTAGAATATTTCAAAAATCGAAATGCAAGTGTAATCTTTACATTGAAAAACAATTTCATTTTATGAAATCTAAGAAAATTTTAATGTCTAAAATGTTTCTAATATCTTGGGTTTTACAATGGCATTAAA
>JAYSRU010000097.1:0-1833 GCA_043720875.1 Crocinitomicaceae bacterium | reverse complement strand
TAAAGGTATTTGCCCAAACCACACCGGCACGCAATTGCGAAGTCATGTTGAAAAATTTAGAACCCTTGTCGGTCCAAACGCCAGCTGACAAACCATAAGGAGAGTTGTTGGCTTTATCAATAACTTCGTCAATAGTTCTAAACGTTTGAATCGCTAAAACAGGTCCAAATATTTCTTCTTGCGCAATTCTATTGGATTGCGTCACGCCTGTAAACAACGTTGGTTTGCACCAAAATCCTTTATCAGGAACGGTACAAGCAGGTTGGTAAATTTCGGCGCCTTCTGCTAAACCAATTTCTATATATTTTTGAATCGTTGTTAATTGCTTTTTCGAATTGATCGCTCCGATATCAGTGTTTTTATCAATCGGATCACCAATAGTTAACGCTTGCATTCTATCTTTTAATTTCTGAACTACTTTGCTGTAAACTGATTCTTGCACGTACAATCTCGAGCCCGCACAACAAACGTGACCTTGATTGAAGAAGATTCCGTTTACAATTCCTTCTACCGCTTGGTCTAATGCTGCATCTTCAAAAATAATGTTGGCCGCTTTTCCACCCAATTCCATGGATGCTTTTTTATGCGTTCCTGAAATAGCTTTCATAATAATTTTCCCTACTGCGGTCGATCCTGTAAAGGCAATTTTATCCACATCGGGATGATTAACAATGTGCGAGCCAGTTTGTCCTGCACCCGAAACAATGTTGACAACACCTGCTGGCAATCCGGCTTCCTGAATAACTTCTGCCAGTAAATAAAGCGTTAATGGCGTCGTTTCTGACGATTTAATAACGACAGTATTTCCTGTAGCTAAAGCAGGAGCGATTTTCCAAGCTGCCATTAGTAACGGAAAATTCCATGGAATAATTTGTCCGGCAACTCCTAATGGTTTTGTTTTTCTATTTGGAAAAGCATAATCCAATTTATCTGCCCAACCTGCGTAGTAGAAAAAATGTGCTGCCGCTAAAGGAACGTCTACATCGCGTGATTCCCGAATGGCTTTTCCTCCATTTAAGGTTTCAATTATTGCAAATTCTCTCGAACGTTCTTGGATAATTCTGGCAATGCGATACAGATATTTTCCGCGTTCTTTACCAGATAATTTTGACCACGTTGAATTGTATGCATTTCGCGCTGCTTTTACAGCCAAGTCAATATCTTCTTCGTTGGCTTCTGCAACTTTTGCTAAAACTTTTTCATTCGCTGGATTAATAGTATCGAAATACTTTCCCGATTTTGGCTTTACAAATTTTCCGTTAATAAACAAATCGTAGCTTTCTTTTAACTTGACATTTGCTGTGCTTTCGGGAGCTGGAACCAAATTCCAATCCGAACTAAAATCTATATTATGTTGTTTCTTCATCTGATTTAAACTTTAGAAAAATAATCTCCTGATTGATAAATACCTGATTTTTGTTTTACAATTTGCATTAAAACATCGTTGGCCAAACTGCTCGCTCCAAATCGGAAGTATTCGTTGGTAAGCCATTTTCCACCAAGTGTTTCTTTAACCATTAACAGGTATTGAAGTGCTAGTTTTGAATTTGAAATTCCGCCCGCAGGTTTCATCCCAATCATAATTCCGGTTTCATAATAATAGTCTCTAATGGCTTCAAGCATTACCAAGGTAACTGGTAATGTTGCAGCCGGACTTATTTTTCCGGTAGATGTTTTTATAAAATCGGCTCCCGCATACATCGCAATATCGCTCGCGCGACGCACTTTATCGAGTTCGCCTAATTCGCCTGTTTCAAGAATGACTTTTAATCGTACATTTTTTCCGCATGCTTCTTTTATCATCGCAATTTCATCATAAACAAAATTGTAATC
>JAYSRU010000096.1:0-5160 GCA_043720875.1 Crocinitomicaceae bacterium | reverse complement strand
CCATTCGTGCAATATGTTCCGGTGTTGTCTCCATTATTCTAGTCGCAGTTTATATACACTAAGATTTCTAAGTTAGGAATATATTTATACGTTCTGTCTGGCGCCTAAAAAGCTCTGTAAGTTGAACTTCGACAAGCTCAATGAACAGGGATTTTTATTGGTGAGATAGCACCAAGATCATATTAATCAGTAATTACCATTTTTAACGTCGAGATTAATTTGTTGTCCTGCGTAAGGTGAATAAAATATACTCCGCTTGGCAGGTTGTCTCGTTGCAAAATAATTGTTTCACCAAACAGTTGATTCATTTCTTTAATGGCTTGACCGTACGTATTGAAAATGGTCAAACTTGCATTTGTTAGAACATTGTCTGTGTGTAAAATTGTCTCCGTAGAAAAAGGATTTGGGTAAATTGTCGTTTGATCGCTATTTTTTAAACTATTTTCAATCCCTGCTGAAGATGTTGAATACAATACCGGTCCGTGTGGCGAAGCTAGCGTAGTATTTGGAAAAACATTAGTAGGATTGTTTCCGTTTAAGTCAGAAAACACAATGTTATTATTTATCATATCAGATGTGTATAAATACGAATTGGCTGTATCCACAAAAAAACCGCCTGCTTGAAAATTATAAATTAGCGTGTCGTTTGTTCCGTCATAATTTATGCGTCTACCTTTAGCAAGTGCATCGTCAGAAAAATAAATCTTACTATTTGGAATATCCAGTCCAATAAAATGCACATCATATCCCGAAGTTACGATTGTATCAAGATTGTTTCCGTTCAAATCAATGCTAAAAAGTCCTCTTGCACTTGAAAACCACTGACCAAAGTAAATCTTGTTATTTATTAAATCTAAATCAATATCAGTTACAAATCCTGCCGCAGTATAGAGCGTTGTAATGTTCAATCCATTTAAATCTGATCTATATATTTTCTTTTGCTGCATTGCTGCCCAATATAAATATCCCCCAGCAGCATCAACTGCAATTCCATCACTATAACTTCCTGCAGCATCATAAACAAGCGTGTCAAATGCCGAGCCGTCATAATTCATTTTATATATTCCCCAATAGTGGGAGAAAAATATATTTTGATTTATTTGGTCAACATCTGCATCATAGAAAGATTGATTAATTGGCAAATTTAATGTGTCCAGAGCAGTTCCGTTAATATTGGATACTACAATTTGACCATTGTTATTGTCTCCAACTAACATTTTGTCGAATTGCGCATAAATGGAATTTGAAAGTAGTCCACAAAACGGAAGTATTAATAGAGATAGTAGCTGTAATTTTTTCATTTTATAAATTTTAAATTCCTTATCTTTTGCCTTTTATTTTTAGTGGACGCTGGTCTCCACTATCTTATTCTAGTCGTATTGAATTATCTACAAGTCTTCAAGATTCAAAGCGACTAGTTTACCGTTATTCGCACGAAATTAACGATTTATTCTAGATATTCAATTTTTTATAGATTCTATGTTCGCTCACTTCGCCAAGCTCAGTGAGCGAGCATTAAAACAAAAATCCCGATACAAATCATTGTATCGGGATTGAGTATTAGATTAATGTTGACTATAAATCAAACTTAATTCCTTGTGCTAATGGCAAACTATCGCCATAATTAATTGTGTTTGTTTGTCTTCTCATGTACACTTTCCAAGCATCAGATCCAGATTCACGGCCTCCACCAGTTTCCTTCTCTCCTCCAAAAGCACCGCCAATTTCGGCACCAGAAGTACCAATATTTACGTTAGCAATACCACAGTCAGAACCAGAAGACGCTAAAAACGCTTCAGCTTCTTTTAAATTATTGGTCATAATTGCAGAAGACAATCCTTGTGGAACATCATTTTGAATTGCAATAGCATTTTCAACACTACCACTGTATTTCATCAAATATAAAATTGGAGCAAATGTTTCATGTTGAACAATAGCATAACTGTTTTTTGCCTCAGCTATAACAGGTTTCACATAACATCCACTTTCGTAGCCTGGTCCAGTTAAAACACCGCCATCAACGATTAGACTTCCTCCTTCTTGTACAACCTTTACCAACGCTTCTTCATACATGGCAACCGCTGCTTGATCAATTAATGGCCCAACGTGATTGTTTTCATCCAAGGGATTTCCTATTTTTAGTTGTCCATAAGCACTTACTAATGCATTCTTAACCACGTCATAAACGTCTTCATGCACAATCAATCTACGCGTAGATGTACAACGTTGACCAGCAGTTCCAACAGCTCCAAAAACAGCTCCAGGAACAATTACTTTTAAGTCCGCACTTGGCGTAACGATGATCGAATTATTTCCTCCTAATTCTAATAAAGAAGTCCCTAATCTTGCGCCCACTTCAGCACTTACCGCTTTACCCATACGTGTAGAACCCGTTGCCGATATTAAAGGAATGCGTTTGTCTGCAGACATTAATTGACCCAATTCTGGTCCACCAATTAATAAACAAGAAACACCTTCTGGAACTCCATTAGCGGTAAAAACTTCTTCTGTAATTTTTTGACAAGCGATAGCTGTTAGCGGAGTTTTTTCGGATGGTTTCCAAATACAAACATCACCACAAATCCAAGCCAAAGCAGTATTCCAATTCCAAACCGCAACAGGGAAATTAAATGCAGAAATAATTCCTACAATTCCTAGTGGATGATATTGTTCATACATACGGTGATTTGGACGTTCCGAGTGCATCGTTAAACCATACAATTGACGTGACATTCCAACTGCAAAATCACAAATATCTATCATTTCTTGCACCTCGCCATAACCTTCTTGCAAAGATTTTCCCATTTCTAATGAAACCAATTTTCCAAGTGGTTCTTTATAAAAACGAATACGTTCTGCTAATTGACGAACAATTTCTCCTCGTTTTGGAGCTGGCATAGCACGCCAAACCTTAAAAGCTTCTTGTGCCTTCATTACGATTGCTTCATAATCAGCCTCAGAAGCGGAAGAAACAGAAGCAATTACTTTTCCATCCACCGGAGAAAAAGAATCAATTTGTGTTCCGCGCGTATGTAACCAGTATGATCCAGTTGAAGCACCTCTGTTTTGCGCTTCGATTCCCAATTGAGAAAGTATTTCTGATATTTGTAAATCAGCCATTTTGTAAGTGTTTTTATTTTAAAGTACAAATGTAGCTAAAACAAACGTATTGCAAGAATGCAAAAAAAATTAATGACCTAATCTCACAAATAATTTATTGTATGAAAATAGCAAACCACAAAAAAGCCTCGCACTATCAGTACGAGGCTCATTATATAGCGTAATAAGATTATTTTGTGACGTTGTATTTAGACCTATATTGAAACTCTTTGTACAAATCTTTTTGTTCTACCGTAAGTAGATTAAAGATAGTGGCCAATCTTAAATCTTTGTTATACTGTATGCCTTCTTCGATAACTTCCTTTTTCATTTGAGTGTCTGCAGTTAATGCTGCAATCTTTGAAGCACAAATAGTATTTGCTTTTAATACAACCGCTGCCTTTTCTTTGTCAAGGTGATAAAAATCAACCAACTCTTGCGTTTGTAATTCAACCGCAGTTTTAGCAACCGGTTCGGTTTGACCAAAACTCGTTGAAGCGCTAAAAATTAATGACAATGCTATAATTACGTTTTTCATATCTATTATTTTTGAATGATTATTTTAATTGGCTTCAATTCATCTTGCATGTTCTTAACAGTAAGCATGTAAGAGCCTGAACTTAATTCGTGTGTATCAAAAGGAATTAATGTTTGGCCCTTTTCGATATTCACTTCTTTTACATCAACAATTTTACCTGTGATATCAGATAATTCTACTACCGCTGTTCCAACGCTCTTGTCGCTTAACACGTGTACTGAAAAATTATCTTTTGCTGGATTAGGGAAAGCATACATGGTTAAATCGTCATAATCACACGCAACAGAGATTGTTTCGTAAACCGTTTCTACACCGTCAATATCGACTTGAATCAAGCGATAGAAAGATGTACCCGGTAAACGTAGCGCATCAATTACTTCGTAATTTTTGATGTCTTGAGAACTACCTAAACAATATACCTCATCTAATAGAGACCAGTTTCCGTTAAGGTCACCACGCTGTACAACAAATTTCTCACAGTTTGATTCACTTGCTGTGCTCCAACGAATTTTAGTAGCAGAATTGGCTTCACAGCTTGCTGTAAACGATATTAATTCTACCGCTAACGCACTGTTGTTGGTTGAAGCATGCAGCCAAAACTCAGAACAACTTGGGATGCTAAATCTTGAGAATCTTCCTGTTGCGCTGAAGCCTGGTAAAACCGTTGTGATGTTAGCAGAAGTAGATTGATTGTGAATAGTTGTTCCGCCACTTCCGCCACTTCCAGGACAGTTGTTCGAAGCCAATGCGTCAACATTCAATGGCCCTGGGTATTTACTTAACTTAAGGTCATTTATTGTCCCTAAATTGTCAAATGGACTAATGTTGGCGTTTGCTGCAGTTGAAAGTGTAGTGAACTCTGATTGATCATAATGTAGCATTACGTTGATTGGAGTTACTGGTTGGAATTGTGGAGTAATCACCCAATGTCTTCCCATAGCGGTTGCCATAAAACTTGCAGAATTACAAGAAGGAACATCTACCGGAGCACCAGTATAAGAGGTAACGGTTACGTTACCCATATTTTGACCTAATGAATTTACTGAAGCCAATAATCTCCCTGTTGAATGGTAAAAGTGTATGTATCCATTTTGATTCACAACACACGTCGCATTGTCATTGTTATTTCCCAAGACAGTTCCCGCAGTTGGCAATGTTAATGTTCCACTTGTACAAACAGTAGCTAAACATCCGCTACCCGCTGAAGCACGAACGTAATAAGTTGTTGTAGCAGATGGGGTAACAACGATTGATGTTCCGTTTCCTAAGAAAGTACCACCACATGAACCTGAATACCATTCCCAAACTGCTCCAGCAGATAGTGTACCTCCAACAACGCCTAAAGTAACAATAGCTCCGTTACAAACGTTACCTGTTCCACTAATTGAAGTTGGTGCAACTGATTGAGGTGTTATAATAAATGTTGTAGCTGTGCGACAAGTTGGTGATGCTGCACATGCCGCATAATACGTATATGTTCCAGGCGTGTTTGTGTTAGCTAAACCAGAACCCGCAACCCCTAC
>JAYSRU010000095.1:0-5160 GCA_043720875.1 Crocinitomicaceae bacterium | reverse complement strand
CTGGTAAATTTGGAGCGAAAAGAAATTACAACAAAGTGCAAGGGGTAACGGCATATGAACATTTGTTATTAGAAGATGAGATTTTAGTTGTTTTTGGAGAGAATTCCAATATCAAGAAATTTCTTAAATCCTAGAAAATTAAATTGTGTAACGCTATTTCAGGACGAGACATAGTCAATAAAAAAAACGCTTCAAAAATTAATTTGAAGCATTTTTTTATGCTATATATTTTCTTAGTTTAATGCTGCAACAAGAGCCGTGGCAAGTTTCTCATTAACATCACCATACTTATTCAAATAATCTTGGTTAGAAAGCTTTACAACTTCTAATGCCTCATCTCTACCATAAACATGGGTGATTTCGACATTTTTGCCCCCACCGTCTAAATCTTTATACGTTAAGAAAAAGTGACGTACTCGATCAATTACCATTTTCGGCATATCTTCTATGTTATCAATATTCCCATAAGCTTGATCGCCTTTCAAAACAGCAATAATTTTATCATCTGCCTCGCCTCCATCAATCATTCTAAATCCACCAATAACTTTAGCTTCCATCAAAATCCCTCCTTGCTCGAAATTACGTTCCGTCAAAACACAAATGTCAAGTGGATCTTGGTCACCTCCAATTCCTGATTTTCCTGATTTTTCCATACAGTAATTCCCAATAAGGGTATCACAATACGTTTGCGGGATAAACCCGTACAAACAAGGCATGTTATTAGAGAATTTTTGTGGACGATCTACCATAATATGCCCAGAAGGCTTATCAATTTCATATTTTATGGTATCTGAAGGGATAATTTCGATAAATGCATTCACCACCGTTGGTGACTTTTCTCCTATAGATATTCCGTGCCACGGATGTGCCACAAATTTTGACTCTAATGCGGTGATTATATCTTTAATTTTTTGATCCATTGTACAAATTTTAGGAGCGTTGTTTGACGCAGTAAAGTGAAAAATTGGTTGCGAAGATAGTGATTTATCAAGAATTGAAGTAATCCTAAAACAATAGATTGTTATAAGGATAACGTATTCTGAATATTTCTTTCACTTGCTCATACATGAGTTCTTTTAACTCGTCTACATTTTCTTTTTCATGTGCGGAAATGAACACTACATTTTTGTTATTCATTTTTCCCATCCACGTATTTTTCAATTCTTCTAATGAAAAGTTTCCGCGTTGTTTTTCTCGTATATCATCATCTTCCATTGGCTCATACTCAAATGCATCTATCTTGTTGAATACAAGAATAGTGGGCTTAACGGTGTTGTCAATTTCCGCCAATGTTTCGCATACTACATTGTAGTGATCTTCAAAGTTTTTATGTGAAATGTCAATAACATGAATCAATAAATCAGCTTCACGTACTTCATCTAGCGTCGATTTAAACGACTCAACAAGTTGATGGGGTAGTTTGCGAATGAATCCAACGGTATCAGTCAATAAAAATGGAAGATTTTCAATTACAACCTTTCTCACCGTCGTGTCAAGCGTTGCAAATAATTTATTTTCAGCAAATACGTCAGACTTACTCAACACATTCATTAAAGTACTTTTGCCAACATTAGTATATCCAACCAAAGATACGCGAACTAATTGTCCGCGGTTTCCCCGTTGAATGGCCATGGTGCGGTCAATTTCTATTAATTGTTTCTTAAGTACGCTTATTTTATGGTTGATGATCCGACGATCGGTTTCAATTTGAGATTCACCTGGTCCACGCATTCCAATTCCTCCTTTTTGTCGCTCAAGGTGAGTCCACATTCGGGTAAGTCTTGGCAATAAATAGTGGTATTGTGCTAATTCTACTTGAGCCTTCGCGTGTGCGGTTTGTGCCCTACTTGCAAAAATATCTAAGATCAATGTATTGCGATCTAATACTACACAATCTAATATTTTTTCTACATTTCTGGTTTGTGACGGTGAGAGTTCATCATCAAAAAGTGCCATTTTAATTCCGTTTGCACGAATATATTCAGCAACTTCTTCGATCTTCCCAGTGCCCAAAAAAGTGCGTGGATGGGGATAAGGGAGTTTTTGTAAAAACTTTTTATCCGGAGTAGCCCCAGCAGTTTCAGCTAAAAACGCTAACTCTTCCAGGTATTCGTTGGCAACTTCTTCGTTTATATCTTGCGTAATTACACCAATTAAAACAGCTTTTTCAAGCTCTTTTTCTTCTTGGTCGCGCACTAATCCTATTTCCACTTTATTGATTTTTTAATCGTCTGTTCTTTATGATGTGTTACATCATTCTGGTAGAGCTGCCCAAAGTTAGTCCATTTTGAATGTGATCCAAATATCGATTACTGGCCTTTAATTTTTTGATACTTACTTCCGAAACGATTGAACATAAACCACTAATGAATCGATTTCTCCATTATTGGCTAGTATATCTTTGTAGGGCATCATGCCGTTTTGGTTACCATTCAAAATCATTTCTTTTATCGCTTTTGGATCTAAATTCGACTCAATCAAGTTGGCAGAACCTCCAGATCCTAAGTCTCCATTTGGCCCATGGCAAAGCGTGCAATGAATATTGTAGATATCTTTACCGCTTGCAGGAATGAACTCTTCGTCTCCTATTTTTGCAGTCTTATTCTCCGTGCAAGAAGCAAGAAGCAAGCAAAGTAACGCTAGTCTTAAAACCATGATGTAATGCCAAGATTTCTAAATGGCCAAGGAATAGAAGCTAAAATTATCAGTAAGCCAACCAAGTAAAATTTCCAGGTTAAACTGTGCATTTTAGCACGATCTGCAGCGCGTTTAGCTTTCGAATAACCAACGGTAATAAGCGCGATTGCAATTACCATCATTAAGGCATGTTCCAGGTTGAAGAAACGTTCTAGTTTCATTTTCATCCAACCGTCTACGAAATTTACTTTGTTACTAATGAAATACAGACCAAATCCTAATACTAATTGAAGATGACACAAGATCAGTGCGATCAACGCAAATGGTTTGTTGGTTGAATTGGCATCCTTAGTCTTTCGGGCACTGAAACTTTTAGCAATCGCTAAGATTAAGAAAAGCAGTACTAAATACCTTAAGCCGCCATGGGCTTTGTCTAAAATGTTATACATGTCATTAATTTTGGTTGGGTAAAAGTAGCAAAAAAAAGAGATTGAGAAGTATCTTGTTTCTAGTATACAGAATAAAAGCTGCTCTATTTCGATTTAAGTTAATTTCGAGACTTGATATGCCATGAAAATTAGCTACCTTGGACGCTTTAATTTCAAATATTATGCGATTATTTAGTTTTGTAGGTTTAGGTTTATTTTTTCAAATTTCAATTGTTGGACAACAAAATAGTCCCCAAAACGGAACGGTTGAAAGTAGTTTGGGCAAATACGCATTTATCAATGCTACCATTATTGTTTCGCCAGAAAAGACAATTGAAAATGGTGTGATGATAATTAATAAGAATAGAATTGAAAAAATTTCTGCTATAGATTTTATTTTGCCAAAAGATGCTGTTGTAATTGATTGTGCAGGAAAAGTAATCATGGCAGCATTTATAGAAACAAATACAGGTGTTGGATTAGGGAAAACTCCGAGTATTGATAATGAAACGGCGGTGTATTGGAACAATACAATCCATCCTGAAATTGACGCAAGCAAAAATGTTAAATTGAATGCAGAAGCGTTTCTAGAATTAAAAAAAGCGGGTTTTGGATTTGCTAATACGCATTATCGAGACGGTATTGCGCGCGGTAATAGTTCTTTTATTTCTTTAGGAAATAGTGATATACATAAACACTTGCTCAATTCAAACGCGTGTGCTGTATTGTCTTTTAAAAAGGGAACTTCGCGTGAAGATTATCCTTCTTCAGAAATGGG
Organism: Crocinitomicaceae bacterium; assembly: GCA_043720875.1. Taxonomy (GTDB): domain Bacteria; phylum Bacteroidota; class Bacteroidia; order Flavobacteriales_D; family Crocinitomicaceae; genus JAYSRU01. The sequence continues at coordinate 1,317 of JAYSRU010000095.1, read as the reverse complement.
CAGCATTGCTTTATTGCGCCAAACCTTGTACGATGCGAAATGGTATTCTAACAATCCTAAAGAAGCGCACCTGAATACTTCGCTTGAAGCACTTAATCATCAATTAAAATTTCCTTTATTTTTCGATGTCAGCGACGGATTAGATATCCCAAGAGCACAAAAAATTGCCAAGGAGTTTAACCTTGAGTTTGCTTACTTTGGGAATGGAGACGAGTATAAAAATATGCAGGATTTGAAAGGAATGTCAAATCCAATTGTACTTCCCTTACATTTTCCGGAAGGATTCCAAGTTAAGGATCCTTATTTGGCAAGACAAATCGGCTTGTCAGAATTAAAACATTGGGAATTAGCGCCGTCAAATCCTTATTTCTTGGTGAAAAATGGAAATTCAATAATTTTCACTTTTGATAAATGCAAAACCGCCGAAGAATTTTGGAAAAACTTACACGTTGCTATGTCACGAGGCTTAACTGAAGCTGATGCTTTGAAAGCGTTAACCCTTACTCCAGCAAAATACTTAAAAATGGACGCACAGTTGGGCTCGTTGGAAGAAGGTAAGTTAGCTTCGTTTACAATTTATAATGCAAATCCATTTCGATATAATGCAGAGACAATAGAATCTTGGAACCTTGGAGAACGTAGCATTCACACAATTAGTAATTCGATCGATATTCGGGGCACTTATAAAATCAACGCACAAGATAGGCAGTATGAATTAGCGGTTACAGGTTCTATGAAAAAACCCGAAGCCAAGATAAAAAGATTGCTTACAGTCAAAGACACTTTTTTAGTTTCAAAAATGGATACGGCAACAGTTGCAGCCTATGTGAGTTTGGTAGACAACGATATTAACGTGCAATGGAATGCAGCCGATACTAATTTTAAAGGGAGTGTCAGTTTAAAAGGTATTTTTCACCCTAAACTGAGAATTATGGAAGGTGATGGGGTTGACCCTAAAGGTTCATGGTTTCGATGGAATGCTATATTGATCAATGAAAATCCAAAAGACAAAGAAAGAAAAATGGCTTATGACATGAATATTCTTTCAGATTCTTTAATCTGGTATCCAAACATGGCTTATGGAAATGCAATTCAACCTAAGCAATTGCCTATTGTTATAAAAAATGCAACCATTTGGACAAATGAAGCAGAAGGTAATATTCAAAACAAAACAGTCTTAATTAAAGACGGAAAAATAAGTGCAATTACTTCGGACAGTTATGTAAGTAGTGCGGAGACAGTAGTTATCGATGCAAAAAATAAACACCTAACCGCTGGTATTATTGACGAACATTCACACATTGCAATTTCGCGAGG
>JAYSRU010000094.1:0-15561 GCA_043720875.1 Crocinitomicaceae bacterium | reverse complement strand
AAGTAAAGGCATTGGTGCTAAAATGTCTTCCATATAGTTTGTTGGTTTTTACAATGATCGCGTATCAACGAATGGATGCAATTTTGTTAGCGGGGGTTCACGAACATGGAGATTTTCAAGCAGGAATCTATGCACAATCTTTTAGGTTGCAAGATGGTGTTAACATGTTTGCACAACTATTCGCAAGTTTATTGTTGTCTATGTATGCTAATTTATTGAGCGACAAAAAAGAGATTCAAAAGTTGTTGACCTATGCTTTTCAATTGTTAATGAGTGCGATAGTTGTTGGGATTGTTGTGGCTTATTTTGTGCGAAATGAATTGATGACAGATCTATATTCCCATTCGGATCCGAGTGGTAAGTATGTTTACATTTGGTTAATTCTATCCTTAATTCCAATTTGTTTCGTGCATTTGTACAGTTCATTGCTCACCGCCAAAGGAAGGTTGAAAGAAGCGATTTTTGCAGCTGTTGCAGCCTTGACAGTTTGTGTGCTAGGTAATTTAATTGTAGCGCCAGTATATGGGGCTCAAGGTTCTGCAATTGTTAATTTTCTTACTACCTCAACCATGGGGCTATTTTCAATTTATTACGTTTGGAAATTGGAAGGTATAAAGGTTCAAAACAGCGTTTGGTTGAAAATCTCGATATTGGCAATTGGGTGTTTTTTGACCGGTTTAGTACTGACTCCATTTATGCATACTTATTGGGTTGCTATCGTAATCTCTAGCGTGGGAATAGCTTTATTTTTTGTGTTGCGTTTGATAGCTATTGCCGATTTAAAAGAACTGTTAAAGCTAAAAAAGCCTGATCAAACGTAGCGTTTGGGTTTTTAGAAAGGCAGACTGAAAATTGAAAATGACAACATACGGGTATTTATTTGTGTTCATAGGTAGATATCCATTCAATATTACGAAATTTGCAGCGTTATAGCAAAGCAAATAATTCCCTCAATAGCATAATTTATATAAAATGAATAACGAAAATAGCAGTACAAAAATATCAAGCACAGATACTTTATGGGTTTACATCTATGCTAAAAGAAAACTTTTATTGCTTATTGGAGCAATTGCTTTTGTGATTTCATTGATCGTTTCCATGCTTATTGTTCCATTATACAGATCAACCGCTATTGTGTTTCCAACAGCAACGTCAACGGTTTCGTTCTCAGAATCAAGGAATGCCAAAGCAAGTGCAATGGATTTTGGTGAAGAAGAACAAGCCGAGCAATTGGTTCAAATTTTAGAATCTTCACGTATTAGAAACTTACTCCTAGCTCGTTTTGATTTGTTCAAGGTGTACGATATTGATCAAACAGACCCAAACAAAAATTATAAATTGAACCTTGCCTATTCAGGTCACATTATGTTTGAACGAACGCGTTATGGTTCTATAAAAATTGATGTTTTAGATGTGAAGCCAGAAAGAGCAGCTGCAATCGCAAATAAGATTTTGGATTTAATTGATACCGTTAAGAATGACATGGTGCGTGAACGTACGGTTCCAGCTTTTGAAATCGCTAAACGAAAGCGTACTATTTTATTAACAGAAAAAGAAAATCTTCAGATGCAGTTGGATACACTTTCGCGTATGGGTGTTACTACAAGTCAGAGTAGAGCGGAGATTTTACCATCCTTAAATAATACAAAAAATGCAGAGGATAGAGCGTATATTCTAAACATGATTAAAGTAAATGAATTGTACGGAGCGCGTTATGATGTATTAGACGTTTTGCTTGAAATGAAAATGGAAAAATTAAGTGATTATGATATCGCTTTTGAACAAGCAGAATCTGATGCAAACGCAGCGCTAAATCATAAATTTGTGGTAGAAACTGCTGTGGCAGCAGATAAGAAAGATAGCCCGAAAAGATTAATCATTGTTTTGCTCTCAACTATGAGTGCAATGCTTTTCGGTGTGTTTATGTTGTTGTTGTGGGATAAATTTCAAACAATTCGTAGCATAAAATAGGATGCAAAACCTTAGAATGAATGTCGGAATTCTGTCGGCTAGTTTTATCTACATTCTGGTAAACGTTTATTTTTGTTTTCAAGGTGAAGCTTGGACATATGTAATTCCACTTGCGTTACTGTCACTTTTCTTTGCTGTTTTCTATAGAAAAACAACCTTTTTGGCTCTTGCATTTTTCGTTGGAATTTCTGTGAATATTGAAGAATTTACAACGAGTGTGGGTTTATTTGTGCCCACCGAACCTCTATGTTTTGGGCTAATGTTACTCATGTTGTTGGAGACGTTGCAAAAATCTGTTTTTCCGAAGTACACGTTTTCGCATCCTATTACATTGGCGATCATTTTGTATTTAGGGATTTGTTTGCTGGCAAGTATTTCAAGTTCACATCCGCTTGTGAGCCTTAAATTCATCGTTGCCAAATTGTGGTTTGTTGTTCCTTTTGTGTTTTATGCTCCTCAACTTTTTGAAGATGAAAAGTTTTTGAAAAAATTTATGTGGTTGTTAGTGATAGGAATGTCCTTGACTATGACGTTTACTTTGTTGCATCACGCGATGTATAGTTTCGGGGATAAGGAAAGTCATTGGGTTATGTTCCCGTTTTTTAAAGATCATACTATTTACGGTTGTTTGGTGGCCTTTATGGTTCCAATTTCTTACTTATTGTTCCAGTGGAGCAAAGGTGAATTGTTGATGCGTTTCGTAACTTTTTCGTTATTGACCTTGAATGTTTTCGCCTTAATTTTTTCATATACTCGTGCAGCTTGGGTGTCTGTTTTCATAGCATTGGCAGTTTTGGGTTTAATACATTTTAGAGTTAAGTTCAAATATTTGGCACTAATTGGAGCTTTATTAGTAAGTTACTTAATGATCAATTGGACGGAAATAACTTTCGCATTGGCTAAAAATAAAGCTGAACATACTACTTCAAATATTGGAGAACGCTTGGAATCCGCAGGTAATGTAACTACAGATGCATCCAATTTAGAACGCATCAACCGTTGGAGTTGTGCGATTGAAATGTTTAACGAACGGCCAATATTGGGTTATGGACCAGGAACCTATGCATTTGAATACGCTCGCTTTCAAGAACCAGAAAACACAACCATAATTTCAACCAACTTTGGAGAAATGGGTAATGCACATTCGGAATATCTTGGACCCCTTGCGGAAACCGGAATTTTAGGGTTAATCGCAATTTTAATTCTGGTTGCAACCATATTTTACAAAAGCATCACGTGCTATATTTATTACCGTTCGAACGATGAAAAAAAAGCAGCCATTTTACTTACAATAATTGCATCGTTTACAACATTCTTTATTCATGGAGTTTTAAATAATTATTGGGATACGGATAAGGTTTCAATTCCTGTTTTTGCTTTTTGTGCCATCGTGATCGCTTTCGATTATCAACGCGATAAGGAAAATAGAATGAATTAAGCTAACTCTCTCAACACTACGGCTGCTTTATGAACTATTACGTCGGAATCTTCTTTATTAGCTAAGGATTTCCCGCCGTAGCGCAATTGATTTAATTCATCCAACAAAACATTAATTTTTGGAACTAGGTAATTGAACTTAGGAATATCTGAAAGGGCAGTTAAGAGTTCACCTGACGACGCGTATTCTAATTCACACACATTCTTTAATTGTTTAATAATTAGCTCATACAGTAGCGTGTAAAGAGGCGTTCCTTCCATTGTTGAAACTGATGCCGGAATTGTAACGCTTTGTGTTTCTTTTGGCGATGATTGCGCATTGGTAATTGGTTCTGTTTTTTTCGAATCCTCAATAGGCTTTGTTGAATTCTTCGGAGATATATTCAATGAATCACCCTTGGTTTTCTTCCAACGAAAATAACCGTATAGAATAATGAGAAGCAAAACGATTGGGCCAATTATTCTTATGATAGAAAATAGTTGAGATGGTGCATATTTTTCTAGTTTAAGCTGGTTGCTTTTCTTGACATAATTGGGATCTGAGGTTACATGGAATTTCACGGGTTCTGAAAACGTGCTGATATATGATTTTGAAGGCAAATCGAAGTAAGTGAAACGTTGTGTTTCGAAAATGAATTTCCCAGGCTTGGTTGCTAATAGGTGATAAGTAAAGCCTACCAAGCCACTAACTCCATCCTCGGTATATTGAATTTCTTCTTTGCGATCAATCTCACCATAAATTTCAAATCCATCTGGTAATTTCAAATGTGGGGCATTTGCCACCTGTAAATTGCCTGTGCCATTCACAGCTACATAAAGTTTGATTATTTCACCTTGTGCAACTAATTGATGGGTAGGATTGAATCTGTAAGTGAAAGAACCAACCAATCCTGAATAAGAATCTGGTGCATTGGAAGGTAATGGAATAACATCAATTTCCAACGCGTTGGATTGTGCATAAACTGTTTCTGGAAAAAATCCTTTGTCAATTTGAATATTTCCTGAAAAAGGGGATAATCCTGCCTTACCTGTTTTATTGGCAAAGCATAGTTGTTTTGCAAAATCAATATAAATGTGAGGTACGCCTTGTATGTTTAGTTGTCCGCTGTTATATTTTCTAGGATCTTGTAAACTAAACAATTCGAGGTTTCCTTTTGCTTTAGAAAGTGTATAGTTGTTGTCAATCCCAGCCACAGAATAGCGACTATAAATTTTTGAATCTACCACGAAAGCTTCACCAAGGTAAACTGATTTTTTCGAACAAGTAATTTGTCCAAATACAGGAGCAGAGTTTAGATTATCATGAAACTTTCCGGCTATAGTTTTACTGTCATCACCAACAACTTGAATGCTGGTGCTTTTTGATTTTACACCATTTATTTCCGCTGGGCCAACAGTGTAGTTCCCTTTTCGCTCGCAATAATATCCTTGTGATATTTCAATTTGTGAGACAACTCTATTGTTTATCAATGCATCACTAGAACGCTCGCTCATTACTCCAGCTTTGATGAATTCTTTTGGCAAGTCTATTTTTATTTGACCAGCAATATTACTTGAGATGGAAAGCATAAAAACTTCGCCAGCGATAATTTTATTTGTGCTTAGGCTCAAGTTAACATAACTTCCTTTTTGAGCAACAACTGAAATGGTTTGGCTCAAAAATATAACAAACAACACAATAATTCGTTGGAGCAAGCTCAAATTGAGGCGCTTATGAAATTTTAAGAATGAGTTAACCGTTGTTAATGGAACAGCTGATCGTATTTCATTGAGCTGGTTAATTTTACCAATCTTTTTCATTGTTTTGCGGAAGTGAATTAGAGGTTTTTGCATTTAGTTTTTTACGCGTTTCACGTTCTTGTCTATTGATGCGATCTAACATTTGTTTGTATTGTTGGTCGGTCATTTTTCCATCGTCCTTTTTATCTTTGGGTTCGTTCTTTTTTGGCGGATCATTTTTCGGCTTGTCGTTTTTATCCTTGTTTTTATTTTTGTCTTGGTTTGGTTCTTTCTTGTTATCCTTTTTGTCGTCTTTCGGCGGTGGATTTTGTTTCTTTTGTTGTTTTAGTCTCGATTTTGCTCGGGCATAATTATACTTTGCAAGTGGGTTTCCAGGGTTTTGACGCAATGCATTTTTATATGCATCTACGGCTTCTTGGTATTTTTTCTGTTGCATCATCGCGTTGCCATAATTATAATTTGCCGCGGCCTTTTGCGTTCTTGTACGACCTTCTGTAGCTATTTTTTTAAATATTTCTGCGGCAGGTTCATATTGCCCATTGCGGTAAAGCGCTTGAGCAAACTCTGCTTGATACTTGTTGGTTTGCTTAGGGTTTAAGCTGTTTGCAATGAGTAATTCTTTAGCAGAAGCTGGGTATTGTTGAGCGCGGTAAAGTTCTTTTGCTTTTCGAACATGATCCAAATAATTGGTATTACCCTTTGTTTGAGCTAAGGTAGAATTAAAGTTCGACATCGAAAAGACAATAAAACAAACTAATGTTGTTTGTTTCCAAGGCAGTGATAGTTTAAAATATACCCAGCAATACCCAATAAGAAAAAGTAATGATAAGACAGTAAAAATTTGATACCAATCTCGTTTGGTAGTGTAATTACTTGTTGAAAAGCGCAGGTTTTTGCTGACCAAAGTTTTGCTTAATTCTTCAGTATTAGGGTAAGCGGTTTTATACCAAAATGCTTGCTCATGTGCTTCGTTTGCCAAATCTTTAATCATCGAGATATTTGGTTTCGTTACAATTTCGTTTCCATCTTTATCTTTTTTAAAAAAATCTTCAGGCATATTTGGTTCCTCGGGAATTTTTCCACCTTTTTCTGTTCCAATGGCGCAAAAACTAACCGCAATTTCTAAGTCTTCAACCTCTGCTAATGCTTCGTCAACGCCGCCAAGATGATCTTCGCCATCTGTTAAAACAAGAATACGTTTTTGACGCTTAGAGTTGGTTGGGAAAAGTTGGCTGGAAACATACAAAGCATTCGCAATATTGGTCCCTTGATTTTCAATGATTACTGGGTCCAAATCGTTTGCAAACAAATTGACAGAGTTGTAATCTTGTGTTAATGCCAAATGTAAATAGGCTTCTCCAGCGAAGATAGCAAGCCCAATTTTTTCACCATTCAATTGTTGCGTAAGTTGCTCAATTACACGTTGTGCGACTTTCAAGCGACTGGTATTTTCGGCAATGTCTTCCGCACGCATGGAGTTAGAAAGATCTACAGCAATGACAATATCTTGACTGGGACTTTGTCCTTTCTCCTCTTGTGTGCCATAAAACGGTTGCGCCAAGGCAATGATTAAAAAGAAGAGCGCGTTACGCAAGAAGAACCAAGGGATAAAATAGTTTTTTTCTTTCGTATTAGTTGAACTCAGAAATCTTTTTGGTAAAAGCATTTGGGCACGCATACTCCATTCGCAATGCATGTAGTAGATATAAAAAAACAGGTAAAGTAAAAAATAAGAAAGCAAATAGGGTTCGTATTTAAAAACCACAGAAAATAGATCTAGATAAATGGTCAACGTAACAATGATGGCGCTAACAAGCGTTATGCTCTCCATGATTATGCTGTATTTTAATAGTTTTTTCATCGGCTACGCTAGTGTTTTGAGTTTTGAGTGACCAATGGAAAGTGCGATGATAAGAGAGAGAGTAGCAATTAATAGAAAGGGTAATGGGTGCACAGGTGGACTTTTGTGTACTGAGTTGTCTTTGTGAGCCGATGTTTCCATTTGGTTAATTTGCGCATAGATACTTTGTAGCGATGATGCATCAGTGGCCCTGAAATATTTGCCTCCAGTTGCATTAGAGATTTCTGTCATTAGATCTTCGTCTATCTTAACTTCGAGTCGTTGCCCGTTGATATCAATAAATCCTCGGTTACTTCCAATTCCAATGGTATACACTTTAGCTTTTGCTTTCACTGCCATTTCTTGTGCTAACTGTGGCGAAGTTTCCCCTTGGTTATTGACTCCATCCGTCATCAAAATAATTACTTTCGATTTTGAAGTAGAATCGTTTAAGCGAGCAACGGCAGTTGCTAAGCCAACGCCAATGGCGGTTCCAGGATTCATTTTTCCTGGTGCTGCATTAAGTATTTGCGATTGAACCAAAAAATGATCTAAGGTTAAGGGACAAGCCGTAAGTGCTTCGCCTTCATATACCACAAGTCCAAAACGATCAGACGAACGATTATTTATGAATTCAATAGCCATTGTTTTTGCTACTTCTAGTCGGTTGGGGTAGAAGTCGTTCGCCATCATTGAATTGCTAATATCCATGGCTATAATAATATCGATACCTTCTTTATCATATAACGCTTCTCTATTAAGTTGTGCGATATAGCAAGGGCGTGCAAGTGCAATGACGAGAAAAATGAGTGAAGTGATAAAAGCAATGAGTTGGATTCGTTGCCATTTTTTAAGCGAAACAGTTGCCAGATTTAACATGGATTGTTCTGTACCAGTGTATTGCAATGGAGTAGTTCTTTTGTATTTAGCGCGCCAAATATAAATACCGAACAAGACAATAATTGGGATAAAGAATAATACCCAATAATCGTAAAAGTCATATTTCCAAATGCGCATCATTGTTTGCGTACTTCAAATAATTGGGTTATCACTTTTCTTGCTTCCTGAAGCTGTTGATGAATCAGTGATTCTGTCGGGGCAGATTGGGCAAATTTCACTAAGTCCGAGTGATCCAGTATGCGTGAAGAAGGTTCTAATGTGGATGTTGGGACATTTAATTGTTTCATTATCCCAAGCGCTTGTTGTGTGGTAAGTAGTTCAAAGTTTATTGAAAAGAGTGCCGTGTTGAAATTTCTAAAAACATCTGAGACATGTGTGAAATGCAACTTAATGTCATGTTGCCAAACTTTGTCTTTTTCTATAGTTTCTAATTTCCCCAAGGTCTCTTCTAACAGTGATAGTTTGATTGTTAGTGGAACATGCCGTTTCTTGTTTCGTTTTTTATAAATGTAAACGGCAATTAGCAGTACTAAAATTACCACTATCCACCAATAACGTAGCAATAATTTTTTTAATTCCGAGGGTCCTTCAGCTTTGCTCAATGCAGTAAACTGTTCTTGAATATCATAAATTTCTCTTTCTGAGGAAAGCGCAATATTTTTTACCTCTAGCGTTGGCGTCTTTAATTCGTAAAGTTTACCGTCGACAGATATAATTTGCAGAGGGATTTGTAAAAATCCTGTATCCCAAGCCATTAATCGATAGCTAGCTACCCATTCAATTTTGTTACTTCCTAAAACTGTATCGACACTGAAAGGTTCTAATATTTCGAGTTCAACAGAAACAGATGCCTTTGGGTCGCCTTTTACTTTCCGCGAAACAACAATCAATTTTTTATAGCCAACGTAGCTTACTATACTTTTAGCACTTTCTAACGGTATTCTTATTTGCCATTGAATTTCATCACCTACCAAGCAATTACTAAGACTGAGCTTTGATTCTTGCGCGTTAGTAGTAAATTGAAGGCCGCTATATAGCAGTGTGAAAATTAAATGCTTCATTTTCCTTTAGCTCGTTTTTTGAATAATTTACGAAGAGATTCCATGAAATCTTCAGCAGTTGAGAGGGTTAGAAAATCAACCCCATTTTTTATACAGATTGTTTCTGTGAGTTGAATAGATCGTTCACGGTCAATTTTGTAGTTTTCTCGCACCTCAGCGTCAGATGTATTCACCCAACATGTTGCACCATTTTCAACATGGTTAAGTTGAATGAGTCCAACGTCTGGTAAAGCTATTTCAAACGGATCAACAACATTCAAACAAATTAAATCATGCCTACCTCCAAGATTTTGTATTCCTTTTTCAATTTCAGAGCTACTTACAAAGTCACTAAGCAAAACTACTGTTGACCGTTGTTTAAGAACTCGTTCCAAATATCCCATGGCTCCAGACAAACATGTTTCTTCGGCTTTGCTTTCGTTTTGTATGAAATGGGTTAAAATTCTGAAGAGGTGAGATTTTCCTTTTTTTGCAGGAATAAAGCATTCGATTTCTTTTCCAAAAAATGCAGCACCTAATTTGTCGTTATTTGAATTCGTGGCAATTCCGATCGTAGCGCATAAATCCAAGAGTAATTCTTTTTTAGTACGTGTTGTACCAAAGAGAGTTGAAGCAGATGTATCAATGAGTAAGACGATTGAAAGCTCTCTTTCTTCTTCGAATACTTTAACAAACGGTTGGTTGTAACGTGCGGTAACGTTCCAATCAATATTTCTCGTGTCGTCTCCGTACGCGTAATCACGAACTTCACTAAAAGACATACCTGTTCCCTTAAAAGCAGAATGATAAGCACCTTTAAATGCGGCATTGCTTAATCCTTTTGCTTTCAGTTCAAGTTTTGCAACCCTCTGAATTAGTTCGGTAGTTGTCATTACTTAGGGTACGCTAATGCGCGAAATAATTTTTTGAATGAGTTTTGTAATATCAATTTGTTCGGCTTCAGCTTCATAAGACAAACCTATTCTATGTCGCAAAACATCAAGTGCAATTGCTTGAATATCTTCTGGCACTACAAATCCACGATTTTGCATAAAAGCATACGTTTTAGCAGCAAGTGCAAGATTAATTCCGGCTCTAGGTGAAGCACCGTAATTGATGTGATTCTCGTGTTCAGTTAATCCAATCGATCTGACGTTGCGAGTTGCATGAATAATATCTACAATGTATTGTTCAATTTTTTCATCTAAATAAACAGTACGCACAACTTCACGCATATCTTTCACGTGTTGCTTAGTAAGTACTTGGTGTACTTTTGGCATTCCGGCAGCTTGTACATTGGCGCGAATAATCGCTTTTTCTTCCTCTTTTTTTGGATAGGAAAGAACAACTTTTAGCATGAAACGGTCAACTTGAGCTTCTGGTAAAGGATAAGTTCCTTCCTGCTCTATTGGATTTTGTGTAGCTAACACTAAAAATGGGTCAGGTAAATAATGCGTTTTATCACCGATCGTAACTTGACGTTCTTGCATGGCTTCGAGCAAAGCACTTTGTACTTTGGCCGGTGCACGATTAATTTCGTCTGCTAAAACAAAATTTGAAAATATAGGACCAAACTTAACGGTGAAGTCTTCGTTTTTTGGGTTATAGATTAAAGTTCCGGTTACATCCGCAGGGAGTAAATCTGGCGTAAATTGAATACGACTAAATTGAGCATCAATACAATTTGCGAGTGTATTTACGGCTAATGTTTTTGCAAGTCCAGGCATCCCTTCCAATAAGATATGACCGTCTGCGAGCAAGCCAATAATAAGACGATCAACAAGGTAGTTTTGACCGATAATAACTTTAGACATCTCTGAGCGTAATAGCTGTAAGTGTGGATGAAATTCATTTACACGCGCTCCAATTTGTTGAATAGAAGTAGATGGCGATACAGTTTCGTTACCGTTAGAAGGGTTTTCGTTCATATAGTGGGATATAATTGCAAATTTGCTAAAAGTATCTAGCAGAATTGGATGTTTCGATGTTAATATTTGTTATCATTGTAAACAATTTTTCACAATAGTTATATGTCAGAAACACGTTTATGCTCGGAATGTTCTCAAAAAATTTCGGGAAGAAAGGATCAAAAATTCTGTTCTGATTATTGCCGAAATACTTTCAACAATCGATTAAATGAAGATGCTAATAATTATGTGCGCCGTATCAACACTATTTTGCGCAAAAATCGACGTATTCTTGAGAAACTAAATCCAAAAGGAGAGAAAGTTACCTTAGATGGGATTAGACTGGCAGAAGAAGGATTTAATTTTCATTATTTCACCAATATTTATGCTACTCAAAAAGGAAGTGTGTATCATTTTTGCTACGAACAAGGGTATATTAAATTAGAAAATGATAAGTATATGTTAGTATTAAAACAAGATTACGTTAGTTAGAACAAGATTTCTATTAATACACAGTTCATCTACTTTATTCTGGTATTCGGCTAACTTATTGTGCTATCTTTTTTTAAATTTAGTATCTTTCCAATCTAAAATTAGCTAAAACATTAAATATGAAGCCAAAAGGTATATTAATTATCGTTGGGGGGGCAGTAGATAAAGGGAGTTTTACAGAAAAAAACTTCGATAAGGATGTAAAGAATAATTTGAACTTTTTTGAAGCTGGAATCTTGCAGAGGATTCTTAAGGAATCTAAAAATGGAAAGGATTCATTGATCGAGATTATAACAACAGCATCAAAAATACCGCATGAAGTTGGTCCAGAATACGCAAAAGCTTTTGAGTTTTTGGGCGCTACAAACGTGCAAGTATTGAATATCGAAAAACGAGAAGAAGCGAATAGTGATGAGTATGTGTCACGATTGAAGGATGCAGATATTGTGATGTTTACTGGTGGTGATCAGTTGAGGTTAACCTCTATACTTGGGGGTTCTCGTTTTCATGATCTTTTGATGGATAAATACAACAATGAACATTTTGTAGTTGCTGGTTCTAGTGCTGGAGCTGCCGCGGCTTCAAGCACTATGATTTATCAAGGTTCTAGTTCTGAAGCTTTATTAAAAGGTGAAATTAAAATCACTCAAGGTTTAGGTTTTATTGATGACGTGATTATTGATACGCATTTTGTACATAGAGGTCGTATTGGAAGATTATTTCAAGCGGTGGTTAGTAATCCACGTGTTTTGGGTATTGGTTTAGGAGAAGATACTGGATTGTTAATTAAAGATGCCACAAACATGGAAGCTATTGGTTCTGGGTTAGTCATTCTTGTTGACGGTCGAAATATTAGAGATACTAACATTACGCAAATCGAAATGGGAGCGCCAATATCAATTGAACATTTGGTGGTTCACGTAATGAGTATGCACGATCATTATGATTTGAAAGAGCATAAAATGAAAATTAACATGACCTTGATGACACAGGGTGAGGCTTAGTAATATGCCGTTACAATAGATAAAATGAATTTTCAATGCAATCAAAATTAATAATTCACGGAGGCTTTTTTTCTGAGTCAGGAACAACTATCGAAGTAAAAGTTGCAAAACAGCAAGCGCTTGCAGAAATTGCTACTAAGGCGTATGAATTTTTACAAACGCACAGCGCTGTTGAAACAGTAGTATTTGCGGTAACCTTGTTGGAAAACGACTTGTTGTTTAATGCAGGTATAGGTTCACAAATTCAAAGTGACGGAAAAATAAGAATGAGCGCATCTATTAGTGATGGCAAAACACAAAAATTTTCTGGTGTTATCAATCTTGAAGATGTTGAAAACCCTGTTCTGGTGGCAGAAAAGTTAATGAGCGTTGACGATAGAGTGCTTGGTGGTGAAGGTGCACTGCAATTTGCAAGAGCGCATGGACATACGTTTTTTGAACCTCGAACTGCTCAACGGATTTCCGAATATGAAGCTAAAATAGGCGCTTCTGGATTAGGAACTGTGGGCTGTGTTGCATTAGATAGTCATAGAAACATTGCGGCATCAACTTCAACCGGTGGCAAAGGGTTTGAAATGGTTGGTCGTATCTCCGATTCAGCTACGGTTGCTGGTAACTACAGTAATGAAAATTGCGGAATTTCATGTACAGGGGTTGGTGAAGATATCGTGAGTGGTGCAGTTGCTGCGAAGATTGTTACACGGGTTACTGATGGATTTGAGTTACAAGCTGCATTTGCAAAAACGTTTGAAGAGTTACTTCCTTATGATGGCTTCTGCGGCGCAATTGGGATAGATAAATTGGGTAATATTTTTCATCAAGATTCACACCCAAGCATGGTGTTTGCAAGTTTTGATGGCACTGCGATGGAAGTGTTTAACTAGCCATATCTTTAGTTAGAGTTTATTGTACTAAAAGAAAGTTGCTTTTCTTGAATGATTGCTATCATTTTGGGCAGGATGAGCTTTAACCTATCTTTTGTTTTCCGATTATCGTGCAAAACAATAATGTCTCCGGCTTTGATGTCTTTTTGCGCTTTTGCTAAAATCGTGGAAATCTCAACTTTATTGTTGTAATCATAGCTCAACCAAGACCACATAATAACTTGATAAGATTTCGCAATCAACTTATATTGATGCGGAGTCATTTTGCCGTAAGGAGGTCTAAAAAGGGTGCTGTTAATCAAAGTATTCGCGGATGCCACGGATTCTAAATAATTACTGGTTGATGTATTCCATCCCTTTTCATGTTTCATGCTGTGATTTCCAACCATATGACCTTCGGCAAGAATTCTTTGGAATATTTCGGGATACATAGTCACGTTTTCACCTACACAAAAAAAGGTTGCCTTAGTTTTCGTTTTAGCTAACTCGTCAAGAACCCAAGGTGTTATCTCCGGATCTGGGCCATCATCAAAAGTCAAGTAAATACGCGTGGAAGAAAAAAAACCCCACACAGCCTTCGGAAATATTTTCCGAAAGAGATATGGGGTTTTAAAAAAGTTAAAGACCATGTTAGTCTACTAATCTGATTAAGGTAGTTTTTGTCCTGCTGGTATTTGAGCTGGACCTGTTCCTGGCATTGGAGCTTTTGGAGCAGAACTAAAACCGAATTCTTGACTAATTTCATCCATTTGTGCTTTGAATGAAACCATAGCATCTTTCATACTCGAAGATTCGATTTCGTCCATAGCGTAGTCGTTCATCTTTTTCAGAACATTTGCTAATCCACCATTTAGGAAAGCATTAACTCTTTGTTTCGTGCGTTTTCCTAATGAACCAGTCGGATCTCCAGTTACTGGATTGTTCGAAGAATTGTACAATACAAAATAGGCATGTGTGGCGCTTAAGAAGTCGTCCATGTTGTCTTTAGTAATGTTTGCATCACTCTTTTCGAAATAGTTCATAATAGATTCAAGCTGTCTAGCAACGTCGTTTCCTAGTTTGGTTGCTCCTTTTTTGTCTCCAGCGTTGTAAAGTATTTGAACATAATTTTGAAGTACACCGTCACGCATTCTAACTCCCGCAGCAGTGTTTTGTTGCGCAGGCTCACCATAATCGAAAACAAGATCAACCGGCATTACTGTAACTGATTTGTTTACTAAAGCAATTATTTTCTTATTCAATTCAGCTTTCTTTCTTGGACCATCGTTGATTATTTTTTGAATTGAATCCATTTGTTTGAATTGACCTGCTTGACGCATTAATCCCATTTGCTGCGCATTAAATTGATTGGTTAGTTGATCGATTTGAGCCGCTTCTTGGCTGTAGGTTCCAGCTAATTGTTCAAACAATTGTCTAAATTGAGACGTGTGACGACGAGTATAGTAGTCAGTCAATACTCCTGGCACATTCATTTTACCATAATGGTAAACATTCATCAAATTGTCATACATTTTGTCAGAAGCCACTGGATTTCTGTCCATCAATGGCGACAATTCTGCTGCCATACCATTTTGTTTGATATGCCCTAATCTATAGAATCCTTTTGAAACAGAATTAGATCCTGCACTAGAGAAATAGATGCTTCGCTTCCAATCATTATTCGCTATAATATCTAAGCACATTAAATCTGCTTTTAACAAATAACTTTCTTCGATACGTAAACGAATCTCTTTATGACATTCGTTAACCTGATCTTTCTTAATAATGCCAGATTTAACTGCATTTTCAGTATTCACTGGAAAAATAAATCCACATGTTGGTGAAATACGAAGTTTGTTACCGTCATTCGAAATCATGTTTTTGTCATCACGCACATAATCCATCGCTTCTGTAGCAGGTAAGAAATCCCAAGTTTGGTCAAATCCTTCAACAAATTGTTGCAATTGCTGTGCAAGTGATGGATTGATTGTGATTAATTGTTGTGATTGTGTTTGATTCAACATTAACGTAGCCTTAGCAGCATTATCTAAAAACGCAAGTTCATCGTTGTTAGTGCTATCTTGCATCATCGCAGCTACTGCTTCACGTATTGGAGCCAAATCAACTTCCGGCTTAGCTGCCACCATCGTTTGTGAAATAGCACCCAATAATCCTTTCGCACCAGTTTTCCATTGTTGATAAGCTTCGGCGTTCACCTCAAGTTTGCGCGAAACCATTTTTTTCATCGCTTCTTGTTGTGTCCAACGTTGAGAATACATGTTCAAATAGGGTAGTAAGAACACTTGATCAGTTCCACCACTAATGCTACAAATTTGATCTTCTGTAAACTTAATTGGTAAAGGTTCT
>JAYSRU010000093.1:0-15561 GCA_043720875.1 Crocinitomicaceae bacterium | reverse complement strand
ATTCCAAATTTATCTGATACTAAAAACTCTCCTCGAATTCCAACAGGACCCAATCCTTTAATTTGCAAATTCAACTCGCTTCCTGTATTCGCATACGCTGTTTTAAAAACTGCCGTATATAAATTTGGAAAACCATAGTATGCATCCACAATAACATTCCCCTGTCCAACTTGCGCATTAACCGCTGTACTTGACATACCAACAAAAGTTAGTAAAGCAATTTTTGTAATATTTTTAATCATTTTTTTTTGTATTTGGTGTTAATAATTTATTGTCTAAAGATAATATAGTAATTGAAATGCAACCCCATCATATGAAATATTTAACTCGTTTATAACAGATCTATTTAATTGCAGTGACACACAATTTCATTCTTATTACGCGCTTTGCTGCTAAATCAACCTTTGCTTTAAACGCTGCATCCTTGTTGTAACGTGTAATTATTTCCTTGTGCGCTTTTTTTGCATCAACAGGCATTAAAACAATATCACATCCTGCATCTATTGCTTTCACTTCACCTTGTGGCACATTCACCACTCCGCCCATATTCATGGCATCTGTAACAATTAAGCCTTTAAATTTCAAACTATCTCTCAATAATCCGGTTACAATTTTCTCAGAACAGGTTGAAGGTAATCCGTTGGTATTCCACATTTTGTTATTCTGAACGCCAATGTGTGCTATCATAATGGACAAAACGCCATTTTCAATTAAGCTTGGGTAATTTTTAATTTCTTTCAATTCCCCATCAATGGTTTGCAATCCTTTATGGGTATCGCCGGTGACCAATCCATGACCTGGGAAATGCTTTGCAGTGGCAATGATGTTCATTTTCTGCGTTTCCTGAATAAATGCATCACTCCAAGGAATAATATTTGCTGGAACTGCTCCAAAACTACGGAAACCTACCGTTTTATTTGGGGACATATCCACCACTGGTGAGAAATTATAATTGATTCCAATTGCATTCAAATCTTTTGATATTGTCTGCGCACAAAGTCTTACCTCATCAACTGTTTTTAGCTCATTTGCTTTTTTAACGATTGTACTTCCTGCAATTTTGCGGTTCACCAAACTTGGTTCAGCATCGGCACTATATAAAAAAGGTAGATTTCCATATTTTACGTTCATGGCTTCATATTTTTTGATCCACGCAGTAAACCCTTCCTTTGTTCCGTTCAACATTAAAACGCCCCCGATTATTCTAGCGGCAATGTGTTGTTGAATCGTTGTATCGGTTTGCCCCAATCGTCCAACTGCTGGCATAATTAATTGAGCCACAATAGCTGTATCGTCCATTTGTTTAAAAATGCGCTCAACATCTAATGTTAACGATTCATTTTCTGTCAAAAAATCTGCAATGGTATAATCGATTTCAACTTTAGGGTATTCGATAATTTTTCTCTCTTTTGGAGCTGAAGGTGTGTTTTGTGCACATGCTTGAAGCACCACTAAAATTAAACTACTTGTAATCAATAACTTATTCATATTTCGCAAATACTTTGTTCCAATAATATGGAAGGTTTATGTTTTTATAGGCGTCAAAACGTTGACGTTTATCTAGAGATTTGACCACGCGGTCTTCAAGATTCATACCAAAGGTAAAGATAGGTTTATTTTCAATGCCGCCTGTGATCTGTTTATTCGTACCGAAACGCATATCAATAACGGTCAACTTATTTCGTTTTAATTGCACGGCATAAAAATCATCTGTAAAACGTTTGATTAATTCAGGGTGCTCATTCTTTGGCCAAACTAAGCCTTCCATCAGAAACTTGTTTTTTTTGATCGTATCTATTTCTAAATCCGCAGTTGATGAAAAAAGAGATCTATAACTTAGGTAATAATTTTGTTGATCCTCCACGATATAACTCCAATAAAAGCTGGTCAGTGGCATTGGTCCGACTTCAATTCTTGTGGGGTAAATATTTTTTGACTGAAAAAATGAATTTGCATCCGTTACTAAGTATTGCTTCAAGCATAATCCCCAAACAAGATACATCGTGCTATAAATAATTCCAAACCAATTCAATTTACGCCTAAATCGACTTGTTCTTTTCAAGCAAAGCGCCCAAATTAAAACAAATAGAAAAGGAACAGTGTATAATGGATCTACTACAAAGACCGAATTGAACGCAATACGTAGATCAAACGGCCAAAATAATTGGGTTCCATAATTCGTAAAAATATCCAACAAGGGGTGAGTTACCATGGACCAGAACGCCAGATGCATCCATGATTTGAATTCATACTTTTGTTTCGTAATTAGGTGAATTAATAATCCAAAAACTGGAGTAAACAAAGCTGCAAAGAGCAACGAGTGCGAAAAACCTCTGTGTACTAATTTTGCATGAATAGGATCAAACAGAAACATGCAAAACACATCTAAGTCAGGAATAGTTCCGCCAATTGCGCCCCAAAGTGCAGCTTTCGCCCCCACTCTTTTTCCGTAGACAACTTCGCCAACAGCAGCACCAAGAACAATTTGAGTAAGTGAATCCATAATTGGACACGAAAGTAACGGCTAATGTTTAATTAAAATGGTGCAGTGATTACAAGTTGACAACAATCGTTTGTAGAAAACAGTTAATTTAACATACTATTCAATTGCATACTAAGCTTTTCTGTCAACGCTTTACGGGTGTATTTTTGAAAATCTGAAGTAATTTCTTTGGCATCAGTGCCAGATAAATACAATTGAAAAGCTTCGTCAATCGCACTTTTCATTCCATTAGCATCAGCATACGTCAATAATTGTCCGCAATCAATACCTTTTAAAATTTCGTCTACATCACCTTCTTTATTACCAAAAGCAAGTATAGGTCTTTGAGCTCCCAAATATTCAAAAAATTTTCCTGACAGAATTAAATCACCATCTTTAGCATTAGGCAGCAGCAATAACAGCATTCTAGCCGATTTTTGAACTGCACCAACTTCCTTATGGGGAATGTTATCAATGTGAATAAAGTGTTCACTTAAGCCTGATGAATGTATTGAATTTAAGATAGTTGGATCCGTTTTTCCAATAAATTTAAGTTGGAAATGTTCGCTGAATTGTGGGTCGTTTAACTTTTCGCTTAACACCTTCCACAACTCCAAATTATCTTGAGACTTCACCAAACTTCCAATGTGAACGATGGTGAATTTTTCATCCAAACTAACCGGTTCATTTGTATCATTTGTATCAAAACCATTCGTAATCACACTAAACTTACTTTCTAAACCAGGAACAAGACTGGCCATTAATTTGCTCATAGTTGGTCCAACAGTTACCACCTTATCCGCGTGAGTAAGCACTTGTTTTTCTTGTTTCAAATAGATCTTTCGGCTAATTTTCATCAATTTCAAGGCATGAAAATAAAATATCTGAGTCCACGGATCTCTAAAATCTGCTAGCCAAGGCGTAGTTATTCCTTTTTTCTTAAGGCGCAAAGCAATAAGGTGAGCACTATGCGGTGGCCCAGTACTTACTATTGCATCAACTGGATTATTTTTCAAGTACGCTTGTAGAAATTTAGATCCAGACTTGATCCAAAACCTCCTAGCGTCAGGAATAAACAAATTGCTTCTTATCCAAAGCGCCAATTTATCTTTCCAAGATCCATTTCCTAAATTTTCAATGACACCATTTTGGATTCTTTCCTCTTTGTTCTTACCCATGAATCGCTTGTATATATCAAATGGCTCGAAAATTTCGGACTTAATCACTTCAATATCTTTTGGGAGATCCTCCCCCATCGATTGGTCCAAAACTGGATATTGTGGATTGGAGACCGTATAGATAACGGGTTCCCATCCAAATTCACGTAAATATTTCGCAAACTTCACCCATCGTTGCACACCAGAACCACCGCTTGGTGGCCAATAATACGTAATAATAAGCACTCGTTTGCGTATTTCTGCCATTACGCTTTGGTCATTGAATTGATGTGTCGTTCTTTTTTTTCCGGGTAAATATCTGCAATAGCAAGCATTATTCCAGTTTCTTCCACTCCTCCAAAATCTTGATTTACTGCAGTCCCAAATGTTTTCATCGTTGGAGACAAATTCATATAAATATTTACCAGTGGTGGAATATTTTCTCCCCGAGATCGAACAAAGCCATTTAAAACTTTAAACCCATCTCTAAAATCAAGATCTTTTAATTGCTCTGTTGCAAAACTCGCATCAAGCTCTTGTTTTAATGGATGATACGGCTTCATTAAACCTTCGTTGTCCGGGAAATAATAACGTAAGAAATGAAGTAAGAAATCTCTACTCTCTCGGTCATAACTTGGATACATCGTGACTTTACCAAATAAGTATTTAATTTCAGGATGCATAATTGTCAATGCGCCTAATCCATCCCAAATATTATCTAACGCAAATAATCCTTTACGCGGATTAATTGCAGGTTGATAATCGGGTTGCACCCAAGATCGACCTAACTCAATAGTAAAAGGTGCATATTGCTGGATAAATTTAGGTTCAAAATCAAAATAATGCGCGGTTGACAAATGAATTTCAGTGGCAGAAATCACGGCATCCTTACAAAGAATATAGCGGTAGCCCCCTATGATTTCTTCATCTGTAGGACTCCAAACAATAAGTTGTTGGTAGCAAATGTCATCGGTATCAAAATTATCAATATCAACGGCATCGCCAGTTCCGCCACCAGAAGCTCTGAAGGTCACCTCTCTCAACCTTCCAATTTCCAACATCGTGTTAGGTGAATTATGGTGATTGATGGTGTAAATTTCATTGTCTCCTTTACGGGTGAATCGAACAAACTTTTCTTTTGTCAACTCTTCTTTTATCAAGTGTCTTGATATTGGATTAATTATTTGTTGCTGCATAGTTTATTGCTCTACTTGCGTATATATCTTATTTTTTATTTCTTCCGCCCACTGTTTATCGGTTTTATCCTTTGTAAATGTGGTGTGCGCTATAAGAGATCCTATTGTCACGATCATCTTTTTGTTTTGTTGCTTAAACATTTCATCAACCAGGTATAGCATTTCAATGTTTGCTTTAATACCAATAGCGGACCTGATTTTTGAAAGTCGGTAAAAGAAATTAGATAATTCTCCGTTTATGTGTATCGGAACGATGGGCATTTCATGTTTTTTTGACAACAAAACAAACGTTTTCTTCCATTCCAAATCTCTAACTTTCCCATTAATCTTCCGACTCACTAAACCTGCTGGGAAGATACAAATTGCATTTCCAGAACTGAATAATTCATCAATTTGGGCGTGTTTCGACAATCCATTTTTACCGTGTTTATTCACGCCAACAAACATACCACTTAATCCTTCGATACTTAACAAAAGATCATTTACAATAAACTTTAAATCCGTTCTATGATTTACTAGGCCACTAACTAATGCCATGGCATCTAACCCACCTAAAGGATGATTCATCGCTAACGTCACCTTTCCTGTTTTTGGAATATTTTCAATCCCACGAATATCTAACTCAACATTGAAGAACTTCATTACAGCGACACAGAAGTGTTCATTTTTCAGTTCTTTATGATCCTCTAGAAATTTATTAACATGTTTTTGGTGAATGATTCGCTCTAAATAACGAACTACAAAACCCGGAAGCCATTTAAGCAACTTTGGACTTTTACTTCCAATAAGTTTCCTGACGTTAATAAATTCTTTAGCTTCCGACATGGTGCAAATTTAAAAGAAAAAAGGGTATTATTCCATCCTAATTCTTTTTACAGCAAATAGTTTTACAATTTTTTATGTTCGTGAACGCTCGAACTTTCAGTGTACCGCATATCTTCACAGTAAGGTAATTTTCTCATTTCGCCTACTTCAACTGTATAATAGCCAAACTCTTCCACAACAACTCCTGTGATTTGGTAAATTCCTTTTCCTTGAAAAGGGAATCTTCTTGCCACTTCCGGAAAATGAACGGTATCCAACGTTTCTCCTTTTTGATCTAGAAAAGTACCAAAATACATGTGTTCATTTGTACTTGTCTTTGTTCTTTTTGCAGTAACAAGGTATACATAACAAGTAATGCGCAAGCCCAAACTATTCATCAAATCAGTTACCAAAGAATGCATTGGCAGTTTACTTGCTAGTAAATCAAAAGGGCTACATAACGTAAAGTTTAACAATTCAAGTTGCTCAAATGCATCTTCTAATACTTCATGATGAAAATTCGGTAAATTAAAGTTCGTCTTCACTTTAGCAACTTCTCCAGAAAATAACGTGTTTGACACTTGTGGTGCTTTCGATTTATTATGGTAAAAATGTGCCCGCCAAAGCATCTCTGTTTTAGGTTCCTGAAAATCTCTAAAAGCGCCAATCCGTATCAACAGGCATAGTTGATCGAGTGGGACAAAAATTCGATCCAATAGATTATCCAAGCCCAAGAACTTTCCATTTTCACGTTCCAACAGTAAGGATCCAATAATTTTCGATTCTATTCCTGCCAATAAATTAAATCCAAGGTAAATCAACTTCCCAAAAATAGTTGTTTCCCATTCCCCAAAGTTCATACTTGGCGGCTCAATCTCACCTCCTAACATTCGTGCTTCGTGAACATAGATTTCCGTAGCATAAAATCCTCCAAAATTATTAATCGTAGCAACCATATATTCTAACGGAAAGTATGCTTTCAAATATAAACTTTGATAACTTTCAACTGCATAAGATGCAGAATGTCCTTTTGCAAAAGCATAACCCGCAAAGCTTTCAATTTGTCGCCAGATTTCGGCAATCACTTTTTCTTCAAATCCTTTTGTTAAACAATTGGAAAAAAACTTATCCTTCACCGCTTGAAATTCCTCTCGAGACCTAAATTTACCCGACATTCCTCTGCGCAAAACATCTGCTTCACCAAGGTCTAAACCAGCAAAATAATGCGCCACTTTAATCACGTCTTCTTGATACACCATTACACCATAAGTCTCTGGCATTATTTCAAGTAAAATTGGATGTGCCTCTTTACGCCGTTCGGGTGATCGGTGCCTTAAAATGTACTCGCGCATCATTCCTGATTGTGAAACGCCTGGCCTAATAATCGAACTCGCAGCAACCAAACCCAAATACGAGTCTGTCTTCAACTTACTCATTAACATTCTCATGGCAGGAGATTCAACATAAAAACAGCCTAATGCTTTGCCTTTTCGCAACAGCTCTTTAATGCGCTCGTCATTTTTAAAAAAAGCTAAGTCATGAATATCTTTCACTTCTGCATCTGGCTGATTGAGCGCAATATTTGTTAAGCAATCGTGAATTTTACTCAATCCCCTCTGGCTTAAAATGTCAAATTTATACAAGCCCACATCCTCCGCTTCAAGCATAGAAAACTGAGTTGTTGGATATCCTTTTGGAGGCAAAAAGGTTGCCCCTAGCCAACTCATTGGTTTTTCGCTAATCACAATTCCGCCAGCATGAATACTCAAATATGATGGAAGTCCCTCTATTTGTTTCGCATACTGAATTACTAATTTTGCTAATTCGTCCAAATTTACCACCTCAAACTTACCAGCGCACAAAGTGTCAATATCTGCCTTTGGCAACCCAAAAACCTTCCCTAACTCTCTTACTGCTGCTTTGTATTGGAATGTATTATAGGTGCACAATAATGCTGCATTTGGGAACCGTTCAAAAATATAACGTGTAACATCATCTCTGTTTTTCCAAGAAAAATCTAAGTCGAAATCGGGTGGGTTTTTTCGATACAGGTTGATGAAACGTTCAAAATAGAGATCAAGCTCCAATGGGTCAACGTCTGTGATGCGTAATAAATAAGCTACCAAACTATTAGCTCCACTTCCACGCCCTACGTAAAAATATCCTTTCGATTGAGCATAAGAAACAATTTCCCAACTTATTAAAAAATAGGACAGGTATCCTTTTTCTTTAATAACCGCCAACTCTTTTTCAATTCTGGTAGCGATTGCACTGTCAAAATTGGCGTAACGGTACGAAATTCCTTCGTAGGCTAGCTTTTGTAAGCGCTCAAAATCTTCTTCGATGTTGCCTGTATAACTTATTACGTTTTGTTGTGGAGCATCTTCTCCATACATGAAGTGAATAGTACAACTTTGCAACAGTACTTCAGTTCTGTCTATTATCTCTGGAAAATCTTCGAACAGTTTACGTAATTCACTTCTAGAATAAAACAAATCGCTCGCCAACGCTTGGTTTTCTTGTGCCAATTTAGACAACAATACATTAGTATCAATTGCCCGCAACAAGCGATGTGTATTAAAGTCTCGTTTATTTCTAAAGGTCATGGACTGAAGGATGACCATCCTTTTTTGATGTTCGAACCCCGTCTTACGCACCTTTAACTGATTAATTTCTGCGGCATTAATCCCTAACCATTCGTTGCTAGCTAATTTCAATGGGGCAATCTTCCAAGGATAAATAACCACAACATTACTCATAAACGGCGGCTGTTCTGGAAACGCTAAATGCTGTTGTAAATAATGCGATAGAAAGGTATTCAACTCATGAAATCCTCGGTTATTTTTTGCGAGAATTACGTAACATTGCTTAAGTCCATTTCTTACATCGACCCCAACTACCGGATTCATTTTTTTAGCCTGAGCTGCCCGCACAAAAGCATGACAACCTGTAGTTGCGTTAATATCAGTCAGTGCAATATGGGTATATTCTTTCTCCATTGCAACTTCTATTACAATTTCTGGAGCAACAACACCGTAGCGCAAACTGAAAGATGAATGTGTATTTAACATGTTTTTGAATGCTCAAAAATAGTTATTAATTATAGATAATGATTATTTTTAAATCAATTAATGTCTATATTTTTAATCATTTTAAAACTTATGCACCCAAAAATAAAATTAAAAATCCAAACACAAATCCAAAATAAAACTTTCATCGTAATTGATTAAAAATTAATCTTAAAAAAAACAAAATGAAAAAAATAGTATTAAGCATAGCAGTAATATTAGCTATTTCTGCTGGCACATTTGGACAAAACACAATAGTTGGTGGTGAAGTAATGTATCCAGCAAAAAACATTGTTGAGAATGCAGTAAATAGTAAAGACCACACTACATTAGTTGCAGCAGTTAAAGCTGCTGGTTTAGTTGAAACATTAATGAGTGCAGGACCATTCACCGTTTTCGCGCCAACAAATGATGCTTTCGAAAACTTACCTGCTGGCACAGTAGAGACTTTGTTAAAACCAGAAAACAAAGCGATGCTAACAAAAATCTTAACCTATCACGTTGTAGCAGGAAAACTGACAAGTACTGAACTAACCAAGAAAATTAAGGCAGGTAAAGGAACTGCTACACTTACAACAGTTAGCGGAGGAAAATTAATTGTTATGATGAATGGTTCTAACTTTATGATTAAAGATGAAAATGGAAATACAGCAAACATCACTGTGTCCAATATTAATCAATCCAATGGAGTTATTCATGTAATTGATAGTGTTGTAATGCCTAAATAAAATTAATCTAATTACTATAATAGCCCTCTTTCAATTTGAATCAGGGCTATTATTTGTAAAATAAAAAGCATAAATTTGACACAATAAATTAATGGACAAAAATCCAAGATACAGCTTTCCACGTATCTAGGGTAAAAGATAAATTGGGCGACAGTAAACTGAAGAAAAAAATCAACTAATTCAAAACACAATGAGAAGAAAAAGAATACTCAGCATTGCAGGTGTAGTAACTACAGCGCTAGCGATAGGTATTTGGGATGCACAAAAATCAACTGTGGAAGCCTCTAGCCATAGAGAAGCTCCTTTAATTGCTAACGATCCATTAGCAGATAACACTGATCTTTATGCGTTTAGAAGTCCAGACGACACCAATACCGTAACAATTATTGCTAACTATGTTCCCATGCAGCTTTCGCAAGGTGGACCAAACTATTCTTCATTCGGAGAAAATATTCGCTATGAAATTCACGTAGAAAATGATGGAACAACTGGAGATGATTTAACTTACAGATTTACATTTTCTAAAGTTAATCAAGATCCAACTACCTTTTTTAATATACGTCTGGGACAACAAAACTTGAAAACAACTTACGTCGCAGAAAAAAGTATTAACGGCGGGGCATTTACAACTATTACACCCGGCGCTGGAGGAACAGTTCCACCACCGAATATCGGACCTCGATCAATCGAAGATGGTACCGTTGGTTTAGGAGCAGCTAGTTATGACGCACTAATTAACGCTTCTATAGTAAATGCTACCGGTGGTGGTGGCGAAACAATTTATTGTGGGCCAAGTGAAGATCCATTTTTTGTAGATCTCGGTGGTGTATTCGATCTAGGACAAACAAGAGGTGCTGGTGGCGCTGGTGACGGTGTAGCTAATCAAAATGTTCACTCAATTGCTTTAAAAATTCCAATTAGTACGCTTCAAAAAAATGGGCTAAGTGTAACATCAGCAACATCTATATTAGATTCTGAATTTATTATTGGCGTTTGGGCTTCGGCTAGTCGTCAAGCTACCCGCACATTAAACACATCAGGTGGAGGTTCTGTTGAATCAGGTTCATGGATTCAAGTATCACGTTTGGGAATGCCATTAACAAATGAAGTAGTTATCCCAATCGGTGATAAAGACAAATGGAATTCACTAACACCATATACGGAAGATGTTGCAATGGAAAATCACTTTTGCAACCCAGAATTAGCATTATACATGGACGATGCACAATTCGGTGGTGCCGTGCCTGCATTTTCTGCACTACGTGTACAAAAAGCTTCACAAACTGTCTTAGGAAACGTTAACTTTTCCAATGGTAATGATGGATTATTTGTTTTAGCTGGAAACGCTGCATTAAACGGTACTGCTTTAGATGCTGCATTATTTGGCACTTATCTTTTGAGAGATAATAAACCAAGATCAGTAGATTTATTACCTATATTTCATACAGGGGTTCCAAATTTAATTCCTTATCAACTGGCAACCGGTAAAACTGATGGAAACCCATTGACTGCTGGAAAGCCATTCATCAATAACTTCCTTCCTATTTTCGGAGATATGCTACGCTTAAATATGTCTGTTCCAATTACGCCAAGAAATCACCCGGAATTCAGTTCACTTGGGTTGGTACAAGCAACAGTTTTAGGACTAACTAATCCTATGTACAACGCAAACAATTCACTACAGTGGATACCGAACATGGATGGTTTCCCTAATGGACGACGTTTGGAAGATGATGTTACACGCATTGAATTACAAGCAGTTGGAGGAGTTGTTCTTGCAGCTATCGGTTTGTGGTTTGACGACCGTAACATAGGTGCAACACCACTTTCACCGAAGTTATTTCAAAATCTTGGATATACAGCAGGAGTTGAAGCAAATGATGTTCCATTCAAATCAATATTCCCATATGTTGCGCAGCCTTTTAGAGGTACTGAAAATCATAGTGGACAATAAGATTAATATTTATAAAATACTTATCAAAATGAAAAAATTAACAACTAAAAACATTCTAGCCATTACAGGCGTTGTTGCGACAACAATTGGAATAGGATTTTGGGATGCGCAATCATCAACTGTGGAAGCCTCAAGCCACAGAGAGGCTCCACTGATCTCTAACGATCCATTGGCGGACAACAGTGATCTTTATGCATTTAGAAGTCCAGACGACACAAATACGGTAACGATTATTGCTAATTTCGTACCGTTACAATTACCGCAAGGCGGACCAAATTATTCTAGCTTCGGAGAGAATATTCGCTATGAAATTCATGTTGAAAATGATGGAACCGCGGGAGATGATCTTACTTATAGATTCACATTTACCAAAACAAATCAAGATCCAACAACGTTTTTCAACATTAGACTAGGTCAGCAAAATCAAAAAATGACTTATGTTGCGGAAAAAAGTATCAATGGTGGAGCCTTTTCAACTATTGTAAACACAGGAATAGTTCCTCCACCTAATATCGGACCTCGTTCAATAACAGGTGCAGCAGGATTAGCCGCAACTAGTTATGAAGCATTAATGACTGCTGCAATCACTTCGGCTACTGGCGGTGGTGGTGAAACAGTTTTTTGTGGTCCAACTGATGACCCATTCTTTGTAGACCTTGGTGGCATATTTGATTTAGGTGGAACACGCGCTGGAGGTACTGGTATGAATGCCCCTGAAGACGGCGTTGCATGTAAAAACATCCATGCTATTGCACTTAAAATTCCAATTAGCACCTTACAAAAAAATGGACAACCTGTTACTGCAGCAGTAAATATTCTTGATTCGGATTATATCATAGGTGTCTGGGCATCTGCAAGTCGCCAACAAATCAGAACATTGAATACCAACGGAACAGAATCATTTTCTGGATCTTATGTTCAGGTTTCTAGAATCGGTATGCCTTTAACAAATGAAGCAATTATTCCAATCGGAGAGAAAGATAAGTGGAACTCTTTAACTCCATATACAGAAGATCCTGCTATGGAAGACTATTTCTGTAACCCGGAATTAGGACTTTACATGGATAATTCGTTATTCGGAGGTGCTGTACCAGGAATGGCTGCTTTGCGTATTCAACGTAACACTTTACAGTCATTCGACTTTGGAAATACAAATGATGGATTATGGCCAATACGTGCAACAAACGGTGGCGCTGGAACTGCGTTAGACACAAATTTGTTCGGGAATTATTTATTACGTCAAGGAAAACCTAGATCTGTAGATTTACTTCCAATATTCTACACTGGAGTACCAAACTTAGCGCCATACCAATTGGCTACCGGTAAAGCCGGCAACCCGCTTGCAGTTGGCAAACCATTTATCAATAACTTCCTACCAATTTTTGGTGATATGTTACGCTTAAATATGGCTGTACCTGTTACACAACGAAATGATCCTAATTTCAGTTCTTTAGGATTGATACAAGCTGCGGTATTGGGACTTACAGATCCATTATATAGCACAACTGCTAATCTTCAATTCATTCCAAACATGGATGGATTTCCAAATGGTCGACGTTTAGAAGACGACGTTACTCGAATCGAGCTACAAGCAGTTGGAGGAGTGGTTTTGGCTGCCATTGGTTTATGGTATGATGATTATACTGCTGGTGGACCAAATCCTGTAACTCCTAATCTATTAGGTGTTTTAGGCTACACCACTGGAGTTGAAGCAAATGACACAACTTTTCGCGCAACGTTTCCATATGCACAATTACCATGGAGTGGATTCGGAAAATGTGGTGTAACAGCACCAACAACAGCTGGTTTGAATAGTTTTGGACTTAACATTGGAGCGGTTGAATTATCAATGATTCAAAACTACCCGAATCCTTTCGCTTCGAGCACAACCATTAAGTATCGTTTAGTCGAAAACTCGAATGTAACGATTACCGTATACGATTTAAATGGTAAAACGATCGAAACTATACTTAATAAAAAAGTACAAGCAGGTACTCATGAAATTACGTGGACACCTAACAATATTAACAACGGAACTTATATTGTTTCACTTGCCAACAATGGCAAACGCGTTCAATCGATGCGTGTTGTAATTAACAAATAGTAGAACTTATACCTCTGCAATGTGCCGGATCTAATAAAAGATTCGGCACTTTTGTTTTTAAAAAAATGGTTGACAAGATCCAAAGTTGATTTAATAACGTAAATAAAGCTAAATTCACAAAGCGAATATTAAACAAGCGAAACAACCCTTATGAAAAAATACTTCTATCTCATTCTTCTAATTTTTACTGGTATCTTATTTTTATGTATTCTACTTTTCTCTAAAGAGCCTAAAAAGCCAAATACTGGATTAAAAAACAGAACCGGCTCGATAGCCTTGGCGGGCGAATGGATGGATACCAAAAATGCTGTTAAGTCATTGTTAGAAGAAATCGAATTGAATCCATCCAATTTCACTGCAAAACTAAATCTTGCTCAAGCTTACATTCAGGAATCACGCGTTACAGGGGACCATGGGTATTACGATAGCCAAGCATTAAATTTATTGAATGAAGTGATTGAGAATGAACCAAAAAACTTTGACGCTTTGTGCTGTAAATCTGTCGTTTTATTATCTCAACATCATTTTTCAGGCGCTTTACAAATAGCTAAAAAAGCACTACCCATAAATCCAAACAATGCTTTTATTTATGGTTTAATGTGCGATGCATACGTTGAGCTAGGATACTATGAAGAAGCCGTTAAAATGACTGATTTAATGATTTCTATTCGACCAGATATTCGCTCTTATTCCCGAATCTCTTATTTAAGAGAAATACACGGTGATTTACCCGGAGCAATTCAGGCGAGTAAATTCGCTGTAAATTCAGGTTTGCCAGGTCTCGAAGAAACAGCATGGGCACGTATGATATTAGCCCATTTATATGAGGATATTGGTGCGTTAGATTCAGCTGAATATCATTACAGAACCGCACTGATAGAACGACCAAATTATGCCTATGCGTTGGCCGGATTAGGTAAGTTAGAAAAAAGCGACAAAGACTATAAGAATGCAATTCGATTGTATGAAAAGGCAGAACGATCAATAACTGAATACTCCTTTTCGGATGATTTAACAGAATTGTACTGGTTGAATTCCCAAAAACGCAAATCAAAAGAAAACGCAAAAAGAGTAATCGCAATTTTGAGTCCGATGGGTGGCAACGACGAAAGTGTTACTGGGCATGGTCATTACGCAGACAAGGAATTAGCTTATGCTTATTTGAAAAATGATGAATACGCACTTGCCATTAAACATGCGCTTATAGAATATAAACGTCGGCCTAAAAACATAGAAGTGTGTGAGCTTGTAGCTTGGACTTATTATAAAAATAAACAATATGCGAAAGCCAACCAGTACATAAACAAGGCACTTAAAACTAATTGCAAAAGCCCTGAATTGCTTTGTCGTTCAGGACTAATAAAACTTAAAAACAAAGATTTTTCTGCCGCTAAAACCTTGTTAAACGATGCTTTACATAACAATCCCTTGTTAAACGATTTTAAGTTAGCAGAAGCATCAAAAAAAGCCTTGGCTATTATTAATTGATAATTTCAAATGATATCACTGAATAAATTTAAATTTGCTTTAGTTCTAACAGCTATACTTGTTGTCCCTCAAACAACATGGGCCCATGCATTAGAGTTAAAAAACTTATCCACTACCGATGTTTCTATGCTCTATTTGAAACTTGGCTTCACCCATATTATCCCTTTAGGACTAGACCATATACTCTTTATATTAAGTTTATTTCTGTTAAGTACTAATGTGAAAATTATAATAAAACAATCATTAGCTTTTACACTTGCACATAGTCTTACGCTTGGATTAGTCATATACGGGGTAATTACACCTCCGAGTCACATTATTGAGCCGATAATTGCGTTATCCATCATGTTTGTTGCATTAGAGAACATTGTATCGAGCTCATTAAAACCTTCTAGACTAGTTTTAATTGTTATTTTCGGATTGATCCATGGAATGGGGTTTGCCTCAGTTTTAAATGATCTTGGACTACCTGAAGATAAATTTCTAACCTCCCTCATTACTTTCAATGTTGGTGTTGAATTAGGCCAAATTTCAATCATCATTGGTGCATGGTGTGTTTTTGGTTATTGGTTCAAACATA
>JAYSRU010000092.1:0-15625 GCA_043720875.1 Crocinitomicaceae bacterium | reverse complement strand
GCGTCGGGTTGGCACTAATCGTTCGCCTATTTTGGTGTAATCACAAATCATGTGCAATTCCTTAAAATAAGTGAGTGCTGCAGGATTAACACTTAAGGCGTACGAAACTATTTCCCAAACTGAATCGCGCACAAAAATGGTCCCTTTCAATAACGCTTCATATTCAAACCTTGGGGCTACTCTAATTTCATATATCATCCTCTTTTGATCATCATAATAGAAATCTTCCAGATAAAAGTTGTAGTTTAAAAAAGCATTGTACGCAAGCGGTGATGCAATTGGTTTATCAGAGATTTTAGGCAGATTCAGGAGATTTTCAAAGATATTTACGTGCGCATCTTTGATTCCCATGACGAATAAATACGGGTTCGTGTTTTCTCCCATTGCAGGCGCGATTGACTCAGCTCCATCGCCAAATGTAACCGATGCAGATGCTGCATTTGACATCGTTCCTTCATCCGCAAAATCTTCAAAAGCGTAAAATTCGTCTTTAAATTTTGCACTTTCTTTATATGAAGTCAGCGCGCGCCATTCAATCAAATTCAATTTGGTTCTACCTACAATCGAGTCTTTGAAAATCGAGTCTTTAATTTCTTTCTCCAGAGAACTTAGACAATACGTATCGCATGTATATTCTGTAACTCGATCATAGAAAAAACTTCTTTTATCAATCACTTGCTTCATTATCTCTTTCCCGCGCTCCTTCTTGGATTTATAGACAATTGTAACCTCCTCTATTTCTGAAATTTTTTCCTTCAAGACAAAATCAGCAACCGTTGTAAGGTCAATAATTTCTATCGATTGAATATTTTCTACATAACCATTAGCGGTAATTTTTAAGGTGTATGTACCTTTTCGTAATTCCAAAACATACACACCCATTACATTAGCAACAGTGGCATAACTTGAGTTTTCTACTCGAATTTTTGCAAAAGGAACTTCGAAACCTTCTTCATCCACAATTTTACCTTTCAACGATTGCCCAAACGCTGAATTAATAGATATAACTAGGGAAATAATTAAAAGTATTCGAGTCATTGAGGCTTTAGATTGAGACAAATTATAGGCGGCTAAGTTACAGTTTCAAAAGTTGTTATTGAATAAATGTATAAAATATAGACTCAACAACTGCTTGAGATTATTAATACTAGCACCTAATAACGTTAAATTATTGTTTATATTTAACCTATGAAAAAACTACTTTTACTTTTCCTACTTGCTAACTCATCGAGTTATAGTGCACAGTCACCAACAGACTATCAATATCAAATATATTCTGGCTTAGGGAAAAAGAGAACGTTGCTTAAATTAATGGAAGCAACACAAAAAGCTGATTATACGTTTTTTGGAGAATTACATAATGAAACAACTGCCCATAAATTAGAGTTAGCTCTTGCTAAACATTTGTTTAAAGTACACGAATCAAACTTAATCTTGGCGGCCGAAATGTTTGAAACAGACAATCAAGATGGAATAAACGACTATCTAAGCGGTAAACTTCCCAAAGATTCCTTAGCTACAAAGGTTCGCTTATGGCCTAATAATGAAACGGATTACCAACCGCTTTTAGATTTTGCTAAAACCAATAAATTGCAATTTGTTGCCGGTAATATTCCACGCAGATACGCAAGTATAGTTTTTAAAAAGGGCTTAGATTCACTTATGATGCTAGATTCTGCAGACCTAAAATATATTTGCCCATTGCCTTTCGCGATTGATACTACCTTGAAATCGTACAAAGAGTTATTGACTTTTGGAGAGCATGGTAGCAAAAGATTCATGTTGGCCCAAGCAATTAAAGACGCCACAATGGCTCATTCCATGTTGCAAGTAAAGAAAAGCGGTTCCAATTTTCTTCACTTCAATGGTAGTTATCACAGTAACTTCCGAGAAGGGATTGTTTGGCATGTATTGCAACAAGATCCAAAAGCAGTTGTTGTTACGATTGCAGTTGTGAGTCAGAATAAGATTACAAAACTAGAAAAAGAGAATTTAAAACTAGCTGATTTTATTATTGTTTTACCAGAAAACTCACCTAAGTCTTATGAAGAATAAGTTCTGCTAATCCGCGCTAAACATTGCCCGAAGTTCAGAGAGTTCGTTCACCTTTTCACTGTTTCCGACTTGTTGGAACGCAGCAATTAAGTTGGTTAACATTCTTTTTATTATTTGCGTATTACTACAGGGCTCATAATATGATCGAATCGGTTTTAAATTCAAGCTTTGTACAAATTGAGTGATTTCATGTTGTTGAAAAATCGTTCCGCGTGAAAAAGCATTGATATAAAATAGCACGCCATAATCCGCTTCATTCTGTTGCCACATTCCACCAATTTTATGCTCATCCATATACGCTAAAACGAAATGATTGGGAAGATTGACACCATAAACAGGCATGTCCAATTGTTGCGCAACCACCGAATAAATTAAGCTCAAACTTAGCGGATTCCCCTTCTTCGATTCTAGCACCGTATTGATGTAAGAATTTATTGGATTACTGTAAGTTTTAGCATCTCCTCTAAAGTAGAAATGATCGTAAAACACTTTGTTGAATACTTTAATTTTTTCGAAAGCTGTTTGTTTAGGATTTATTTCCAACCAAATTGCTTTGTTTAACTTTTCGATTTCGTTATAGATTAAAGACTCGTTTAGGTCTGGGTACTGATAACGCGCAATAACAATTGCACCTCTCAATAAGTCCTTTTCACGTGTTTCAATCCAAACGGCTAATGCTTCTTTTGTTCCTTTAAATTGGATATCGTGTACTAATTGCGCAACTCTTTCTTGAAATAAAATCCCATAATCACTTTTCTCCCAAGAATCTTCCAGAAAAGTAATAGCTTCATGACCAATCAATAAAATGCGATCCCTAATTTGGGCGTATATGTTTTCGTCTGGATCTTCAACCAAACGAATAAGGGACGCAATTTCTTTTGACTCTTTCATCGAAACAAAAGTAATTCTTAGTCAGTAAGCTAATTTTGAAATCTTAAAATGTTTTAAATACCAATTTGTTGAAACACTTCAGGAAGCATCACAATTACATGTCGCTAGAAAGGCAAACCGATTCCAAAATGTAATTGGGGCTGAAATAGTCTGGGATTATAAACCACCTCATAATCCGTCGTTTTAGCAATATTATAGGCATTAATTCGATCTATTACCCCTTGCCTAGAATCCCAAATCCATTGTGCATTTGTAGGATAAGAAGGATTTCTTAACGGAATTCCAATATCCAATCTAATAATAAAGAAACTTAGGTCGAAACGGAAACCAATCCCAGTGGCCAAGGTTAATTGCTTGTAAAAATCTTTAGTAAACTTACTACCAACCCGATTAGGATCCGTATCTGACGTCCAAATATTACCCGCATCTAAAAACAATGCCCCTTTGATTAATGAGGTGATTGGGAATCTTAATTCGGCATTCAACGACAACTGCACATCTCCAATTTGAGTTGCAACTCTGTTTGAATCTAAATAGTTTTCATAATTTCCAGGCGTCATACTTCGCGCCCTAAAACCTCTATTATCATTTGCACCTCCACCAAAGAAACCAAAGTCAAATGGTAAAGAATTAACATTCGTGGCATACGTTTTACCCAAGCCTGCAAAAGAGCGCAACGCCAATGTTGATTTTTTCAACACCGGCAAATAGGCTTTATACTCCAAATCCAATCTCCAAAATTTAGCGTAAGGAATACCTAATACTTTATTGACGCCATATGGATCCACATCTTGGAGTAACTTAAACCATGACAAGCTCAAACCTGCCAGATCGAAATTGGTTTTGAAATAAATAGGGAATTTAATCTTTCGATTTTCCTTGTCCTTTTTCATGTTTTGATACGTATACTTAATCATAAAATCAGACCAAATAAATTGATCCGAATAGGAATTACGTAAAAACAAATCATTGGTAACATTAATAATCGAATCGAATGTTTGAGCCCTCGTAATGTTTACAAAACGAATTCCCGAAAGAAATGGTAGGCCGAATTGCACCTCTTGTGCCTTATCTACTTCAAAATACCACGAATTGTTCACATTAAAAACACCTCTTTCAAAATCGGCTCTTTTTTGATAATTGTAGCCCGTTTGAATTATTGCTCTTGATTTTTGGCGTTTTTCTAATTTTAATATTTTGATCGGAAAAAACCATGGAAATTCAAGTTTTACACTTGGTCCAAATTCGAAGGTATTAAAACTACGACCGGCCTTCTTTTCATCTTTCTCAGTTCCTTCGAATACTTCTGGCTGAGACTCTAAACCCCCTGAAATTGAGGTTGTCAAACGCTCAGCTCTTCCAAATAAATTTTTATTTGTCCAGTTAAATCCTGCCGCCAATCCTAAAAACCCATTGGAGTTAGTCATTCTTGGATCAAATCCAAATGTTTGTTTCTTTGCTGGAGCCAGATAATAATGCACGACCATCTTACTGTTCTTGACATCCTCAACATATACCGCCTCTATCGATTTGAAAACCCCTATTTGAGTTAAATTCGTATAGGTTCTATCTACATACTTATCCCTAAAATAAAAATCATTTTCTAGTAGATTTTGAAAATCAAGAATATCTGCTTTAAAATTAGACTTACCATTGTACATCAAATACATTTCCCGTTTATATCGTTCTTTGTCTTTGTCTCTCGCTTTTGGACCCTTAACATAAAGCATGTCTAAGGTATTTATGCGTTGCTTCTCGTCTAAAACGTCAATTCCCTTCGCGAGGCAAGCTTGTGTAAAATTCCCTTTATATAAACTTGTATCCATTATGTGAAAAAAGACATCTGTAATTTCGTATGTTTGGTGTTGAATGGTATAGGCGGTATCCTTCAATCCGTCTCTTTTCTCACTTATTACTCTAGGCAAATGATTAATTACAAGCGTCACACGTTTAGTACCTGGAATTGTATCAGCCAAATAACTAATGTTTGAAGACAAAAAGCCATAATACCCTTCGTCCCTCATCGCTTTGGCAATTTTAGATCTATGCTCGTCCAACATATCTTCATCCAAATGCTGTCCAATAATTATAGGGATAAATTCTTTTCGTTCAAATCTTTTGTACTGTAAAGCAAACCAACTTACGTCGCTTTTCAAAAAGATACTGTCGATTACAAAAGGATCTCCTGTCTTAATAGCATAAGTACAAACAGCTGTTTGCTTGCGTTGATTATATTTAATACTCGGAGTAATTTCCGGAAAATGAAAGCCTTTTCTTTTTAAATATGCTTGGATTTGCTCTTGCGATTTGACATACAATAGCGAGTCAAAAATAACAGGTTTTTCACCATACTTATCTCTTTTCCATTCTCTAAAAAATTTCCTTGTAAGCAAGGTGTCAATCAATTTCGGTATTACTTCGGTGTAATTTTCTTCACCTTTAGCCCGTGCCCTAGAAATTCTTTTCTCATTGGTTGCATTTGCCTTTTTACTACGTTCAATATTTTTGCCGTTCGATATCTTATTTTTTTTTCTTCGCTTAGTATCGATTGATTTTTTATAAAAAATAAATGTTCTTTTGCCCTTTAATTCACGGCGTTGTATTCTATTATCCAAACGAACTGTTCTGTTCCAAACAAATAATTTCAATTGAAGTCCGACAGTTTTAAAATTTGGTTGTTGTCTAACAATTAATGGAACACCGTCTGCAATAACTGCATCCCCTTTAACTGCCACTACATTTCCCTTTAATCTATATTGACCTTTTGGTACGTGCTGAGACAATCTACAGCTTGCTAAAAAGCAAAGCGAAAAAATGTAAAGAATAGTTGTAAATTTGTAACGTAAAGTTCTCATGCTTCACAAAAATACTAAAAGCCATTCAAATGCTGTCCAAGAACAAGATTAAACTTATACATTCTCTAGAAAAAAAGAAAAATCGAACAGAAACTGGGCTTTTTTTACTCGAAGGTGATAAAATAATAAGCGAGGCTCTGCAGCAAAACTTCATTCAACTAGCTGAACTATTTGTTACGAATGATTTTGAATCCAGCCACATTTCATCGTTTCCCATTTGTGTGGTTGAAAAGGAACAAATTCAACAAGCTTCATTACTAAAACATCCTCAAAATGCATTGGCTCTTGCCAAAATACCTACGTTAAATGCATTGCCAACCACCGGAAGGATTTTGGTATTGGATGACATTCAAGACCCAGGTAATTTGGGAACATTGGTGCGAATTTGCGATTGGTATGGCATCAAAAACATAGTTTGCTCTGAGCATTCTGTAGATATCTATAACCCAAAAGCTGTTCAAGCTACCATGGGAAGTATTTTTCGAATCTCGGTACACTACACTAACCTGGAGACTTATCTACCGCAACTATCCATTCCAATTTTCGCCTCCGTTCTTACTGGAGAAAATGTATATCCAATGAAATGGCCAGAAGAATGTGCTTTAATTATTGGCAACGAAGGCAATGGAATAAGTGATAAAATTTTGCGTTTAAGTGGTGTTAAAATCACCATTCCGAACCTTGGTGGGGCAGAATCTCTAAACGCATCAACAGCTGCAGCAATTCTTATTTCAGAAATGAATCGCTCCAAACTAGTTTAAGCTTTAATTGACTTTAAGTTTTTCTGCGATAGATTTAATGCATTTCATTCCATCGACCGCAGCGGAAATAATTCCTCCAGCATATCCAGCACCTTCAGCACTAGGATATAAGCCAGTGATTTCGATATGCTCACAACTCAGCTCATCTCTTGGAATCTTAATGGTTGAAGATGTCCGTGATTCGGGAGCGTGAATTACTGCGTCATTCGTATAATATCCGCGCATTTTTTGACCAAATAACACAAATGCTTTTTGCAACCTTTTGCTGATCATTTTTGGTAGAACGTTAGCCAAATTTACACTCACAATTCCAGGCTGATAGGATGATCTCGGGAAATCATTGCTTTTTCTTCCTTCAACAAAATCAATTAAACATTGCGCAGGAACAGCTTGTGTTCCACCTGCAGCTTCGAAACAATCTTTTTCAACTTGTTGCTGAAATTCCAAGCAAACAAATGGATTGTCTTTGCTGTAATTCAGCAAATCTTCTGGGTGAATTTCAACAACAATTCCACTGTTTGAATAAGGGTTATTTCGTTTACTTGGCGACCAACCATTGGTTACTACCTCTCCAGCGTTTGTGGCGCAGGGAGCAATAATTCCTCCAGGACACATGCAAAAAGAATAAACCCCTCTTCCATCAACCTGCTCTACTAATGCGTAAGACGCCGGAGGCAATAAGTCTCCGATATACTCTGAACCGTGGTATTGTATATCATCAATTAGTGCTTGTGTATGTTCTACTCTAACACCCAAAGCAAAACCCTTGGCCTCGATCTTAATTCCTTTTTTATGCAATAAATAATAAATATCTCTTGCTGAATGTCCGGTAGCTAGAATGACATTCGAAGTTTTTACACTTGTTTCATTATTGATTTCTATGCCTACCAATGCTTTATGCTCGATATAAAAATCAGTAACTTTTGAATTGAAATGAACCTCTCCTCCACATTTCTCAATTTCCAATCGAATTGCCGTAATAATTCCTGGTAACCTGTTTGTTCCGATATGCGGATGTGCTTCCACCAATATTGTAGGATCAGCCCCAAAATGAACTAACCATTGCATGGACAAATTGACATCACCACGTTTTTTAGAGCGCGTGTATAACTTTCCATCCGAATAGGTTCCTGCCCCACCTTCACCAAAACAATAATTAGATTCGGGATTAACAATGTGTTCCTTGTTTAATTTGGCCAAGTCTCTACGTCTTTCTCGTACTTCTTTACCCCTTTCAAAAATAACGGGTTTTAATCCAAGTTCAATCGCTTGCAATGCTGCAAACAAACCAGCAGGACCTGCTCCAATAATATGCACAACCTCTGCATTGTGCACCGATTTTCCGTTGAAATATTGAATTGGGGTAATGGCTAAGCCAATTTCACTGAATGCCAAGGTAAGATTGATTTTTACATCTCTTTTACGCGCATCTATGCTTCTTTTTTTAATTGAAATAGAATAGTTAGATAAGTCTTTCCCCGAAAGTTGTTGAGCCAATCGCTTAAGGTAATCAAGATCATTCGCCTGAGGCGGTGCAACTTGAACAATGATGTCTTCCATAATATTAACCTTCGAACGTAATAGAAAACCACCAAATTCTGTTTTGAAGTGATTGTATT
Source organism: Crocinitomicaceae bacterium (assembly GCA_043720875.1). Lineage (GTDB taxonomy): Bacteria > Bacteroidota > Bacteroidia > Flavobacteriales_D > Crocinitomicaceae > JAYSRU01. The sequence continues at coordinate 7,444 of JAYSRU010000092.1, read as the reverse complement.
GGTAAAGAAACTTTCGTATTATCTTGCACAAGTGCATTCAACCAACTGTGTGAGAGTTTAATTTCTAATCCCAATTTGAAATAAGGCATGAAAAACTCAACGCCGCCGCCAACTTGTCCTTGCAAATCATCTCTTTTGATTTTAACAAATGGATCATTAAATGATTGATTCTTTTTCTCCTGCGACTGCATGTCTATAGTGTATTGCGCCCCGCCTAAAACGTAAGCTGCAAAATTATTATATCGAAGTGTTCGAAACTGAAGCATTAACGGAAAATCTATGTTCGTAGAACTTATACGCTGCTCATCGAACACATCCTTCGTTGAAGGAGTTGGATCTTGTAATGTTGGTTTTTTAGGAGAATATTGGTAATTAATTGCTCTTTCTTGAAACGACAATGTTGGAATAAATCTCAAACGAAAGACAGGAGAACCCAAACGCAACGAAGTGATTATACCTATTTGTCCACCAGGTTGTGGTTTTTCTGATATACTTTTCAAGTCGTAATTAGCAAAATTATTCAATTTCGGGTCCATTGTAAACCCTGCTGAATTACCTCCTAATAAAAAACCAAAATGCAGCAATCTTCTATCAAATTTTTTATAATTCATAGCTTTTTCCTTTTGTCCAACTACGGTTTGAACAAACAAAAATGCAACAGAAAAAAGCACAGTTAGTTTTAGCATGCAATAAATACGCAATAATTACTGAATTAGTATATTCAAATGAAACGGAATTGAATTAAAAGGTTTCAATTCAATTCCGAATTTCAATTTTTAATCTATAATACTTATTGATTCGATCAAGTCACCTTGACGAATATCATCTATAACATCTAATCCTTCAACAACTTTACCAAAACAGGTGTGAATACGATCCAAATGCGCTGTGTTTGTGCGGCTATGGCAAACAAAAAATTGAGAACCTCCAGTATTCAATCCCGCATGAGCCATGGATAAAACGCCTCTTTCGTGGTGCTGATTGTTCCCTGTTAATTCGCAGTCAATTTTGTAACCAGGTCCGCCAGTTCCAGCCATACCTTTTTCTCCTGCGCGTGAATTTGGGCAACCACCTTGAATAACGAAATCATTCAGAACGCGGTGAAAAGTTAAACCATCATAATACCCACTTTTGGCTAACTTTACAAAGTTTGCAACTGTTTTAGGAGCATCTTCCGTGAAAAACTCAATTTTCATTTCCCCTTTACTTGATTTCAATATCGCTTTCATTATATATTTTTTTGATTAAATAGCGTACAAAGTTACAATACAACGATCAAATAATACCTATTTTTGCCTATGGAAAACGCAACAATAGTTAGAAACCTCATCCCTCAATTTTCAGAACTGAGTAATAAACTTGCGAATCAAGAGGATTTAAGCTTTGCACTACCTCTTCCCTTTTCTAAAAAGAATATAGAAAAACAACTAACAATCAAAGCCTTAGCATACCCAAATTCTCACCGAACGGCACTTGTAGACAGTCTAAAAAACCAATATTCACAACTCGGAATACTAGAAGATCGATTGGAAACATTATCGCTTTTAGCTGAGCAAAATACTTTTGTGGTAACAACTGGTCATCAACTGAATGTTGCTACGGGACCATTGTATTTTTTAATAAAAATCATTCAAACCATAAAACTAGCCAACGAACTTCAACAACTTCATCCAACGAAAAAAATTCTTCCCGTCTTTTGGATGGCTACAGAGGACCATGATTTGGAAGAAATTAAGTCTCTGTCGTTGTTCAACTCTACTTATACCTGGAGAAGCGAGCAAACCGGCCCAGTTGGCAGAATGAGCACCGAAAATTTAGAGGAGCTTAAGCAAGAATTGTTAACCCAATTTGGCACAGCCCCTCAACTTGCAGAAATTTCTCAACTATTCGAACAATACAGCGGAAAAACGTTAGCGGATGCTACATTTAAACTGGTACATCATCTATTTAAAACGAGCGAGCTTATAATAATTAATGCAGATTGCAAAGTGCTCAAGCAATTATTTGCCCCTACAATGCTATTGGAAGTAAATCAAAAATTTGCGCAAACTGCTGTTCAGGCACAGAACAAAGTTCTGGAAGAAAACGGTTTAAAAAATCAAGCATTTGTAAGGGAAATAAATCTATTTTACCTCAGCAAAACAGGAAGAGAGAAATTGCTGGTTAGCAAAAAAGGCGTTCAAATTGAAAACGTAGGTGATTTTACTTGTGATGAAATATCTGAAATGCTTGCAAGCGAACCACAAAATTTTTCGCCGAATGTAATACTTCGCCCCTTGTACCAAGAAACGATTCTGCCTAACCTTGTTTATACCGGCGGAGCTGGAGAATTAGCTTATTGGCTACAACTCAAAGGAGTGTTCGCAAAAGTCAACGTGCCTTTCCCTTTGATATTATTGCGTAATTCGTTTGTTTTCGTTTCAAAAAACAATTCAAAAAAAATAAAAAAACTTGGGATTACCCTGCAAGATCTTTTTCAAGATTGGCAAACCGTTTCAAAAACATGGATAACTGACCAAGGTGGAGACAATTTGGAGCAAGAAATTGAATCTGCCTTCCATCGGTTATCTCAGGAAATCACTAATTTGTTGACTAAGAATGATCCTAACAGCAAAACACTCGCAGAAATGCAAACGTCAATGCTCAACAAACAACTAGCAAGTTTAATACAGCGCTTAACTAAAGAAAAAAAGCAGAAATTTGAAATCGAGTTAAAACAATTAGAAGACTTACAAGAAAAAATAAACCCGAGTGGACATTTGATGGAACGCTCTCAGAATTTCTTGAACTTCCTTGGAAACTTAAGTATTCAGGAATTTATTCAATTGCTTTACGAACGTATTTCGAATGAAAATCAAGATTTGAAAGTGATTGACAACTAAAAAATCATTTTCTTCGCTAACTTGAATAATTAATAAAAACAATTTTAAGCCAAATACATCGTTTCACCTCCATGCAAAAAGTACTTTCCCTTACCCTTTTTCTTTTACTTACTTCTTTCGCCATGGCGCAAACTGGAGTGAAAGGATATTGTGTAGGCACTTCTGGTCAGGGGATTGAAGGGATAGCCATTTACCTTAACAATGACACGCTTCCAATCCAATTTACTGACACAGCCGGAAGGTTTAGTTTCGCTTTAGAACCGGCAGTAAAATATCAAATTCGATTTTTGATTAATGAAGATGAAATTGAGCAAAGAAAAGTGACACTTGCAGACAACGAAATAAAAAATTTAGACAAAATAAAGATTAAATACGGGAACATAACTACTAATATTACCGGAAGAAGTATTGAAGAAATTCCAACCATTCCATTTATAAAACCTGCTGAATTACCTTTTACTAATTTCGAACGCGTATTAGTATTCACTACGGCTGCGAGCAGTAATAATGAGCTGACCTCCAACTTCAATGTGCGCGGAGGAAATTATGACGAAAACCTTATTTATGTCAATGGATTTCAAATTAACCGACCATTCTTAACACGTTCTGGACAACAAGAAGGATTGAGTTTTATTAACTCTGCATTGGTTTCTAATATTGGATTTAGCGCAGGAGGATTTGACGCGCGCTATGGAGATAAATTGTCTTCGGTTTTAGATATTACGTACAGAACACCTACAAAATTTAGCGGATCTATTGTAAGTTCGGTAATGGGAGTTGAAGCACACATAGAAGACAAAGTAAATACTCGTTTTACGTATCAATTTGGAGCACGCTATAGAGCCAATGGATACTTACTAAACTCACTACCCGCGAAAGGTGCTTACAATCCACGATTCTATGACGCTCAATTATTAACTGATTACAAAATAAACGATAAACTTTCGTGGCAATTTATTGCCCATCACGCAACCAACCAATACAATTTTGCTCCTGAAAGTCAAAACACAAAATTCGGAACTTTTAATCAAAGCTTATCTTTTAAGGTCTATTTCGAAGGACAAGAAAAATCAGAGTTCAATACAACTACGTTGGCATCGGCCTTTAAATACACTCCAAATAAGAAAACTACTCTCGATTTTTACGGCTCATATTTTCGATCAAATGAAAAAGAAAATTTTGATATTCTAGGAGAATATTTTATCAACGAATTAGAGAGCGACCCGTCAAAAGAGAATTTTGGTGATTCGATTGCTACCCTAGGTATAGGCGGCTTTTTGGATCATGCTCGTAATCAATTAAAAGCTAACGTAATTAACATTTATCATGATGGAACTTACGTTATAAGTAAGAAAGAAGTATTGCTTTGGGGCATATCTTTACAACAAGATATTTTCAATGATAAATTGAGTGAATGGAAATATGTTGATTCTGCGGGTTACAATCAAACCAACATAGAAAGTCCTAACTTAGTGTTTTTTGAAACGGTTAAAGGAAGTCTAAACTTGCAAACTAAACGCGTTTCGGGCTACGTCCAACACAATTGGTCGAAACTAAATCGTATTGAAAAAAAGGCAATCAGTAAAAGTTATTCTATTGGGAAAAAGGAAGTTAAGAAAACTATTGTGATTACAGACACCATTACAGATGGATTTAAAAAATTCACACTTACCAGCGGCGTAAGACTCGGATATACTGAGATTAATAACGAATTTTATATTACACCCAGAATTTCTTTAACTTACATACCTAACCGTTACTTTTTAAAAAGCAATAAAATTGAACGGAGAAACACACGCTACCGTTTATCACTAGGAACATATTATCAACCTCCATTTTACCGAGAATTTAGAACACTTGATGGAAAACTGAATCCTGCAGTTAAGTCTCAAAAATCTGTGCATGCCGTTTTAGGCAATGATTACTATTTTTTCTGGTTGGGAAGAAAAAATCCTTTTAAACTTTCTAGTGAGGTTTTCTACAAGTATTTATGGGACGTAAACCCTTATGAAATCAACAATGTAAGAACACGCTATTTTGCAAACAATGACGCCACTGCGTATGCCTATGGAGCAGATATGCAATTACATGGCGAATTCATAGAAGGAATTCAATCCTTTTTTAAGATTGGTTTACTCCACACAAAAGAGGATATTAAGGGGGATTACTATTACGATTATTACAACGCGGCAAAAGAAAGAATCATATTTGGAGCAACCAAAGATATCGTAATCGTGGATAGCGTAAAAAGAGAAGCAGGTTATATTCCAAGACCAACAGATCAATGGATCAATACTGGATTACTTTTTCAAGATCAAATGCCAAAATTCGAAGCCTTAAGTATTCAACTTGGGTTACAATATGGGACGCGTTTACCTTTTGGTCCTCCGAGTGGAAATCGTTATGCTGATACCTTGCGCCAAAAATATTACTTCCGAACCGATATGGGAGTAACGTATGACTTCTTATACGGTAAAGACCGAAGCGGAAAGAAATCTTGGTATAAAAATCTTATTGATATAAAATTGAGTTTCGAGGTGTTCAATTTAATGGGCATCAACAACGTTCTATCCATGCAATGGGTTCAGGATGTAAATGCCAATTATTATGCAATTCCGAATTACTTAACTCAACGGCGATTCAACCTTAAGCTGATTGTTCGTTGGTAGCTACGATTGGGAAATCAATTACTTAAACTTTCGTGTAGCTAACTAACTTATTATGTTTCCAGACACAATTGTATGTTGTTCCATCCACAGCAACATAAACACCCTTTCCCTCTCTTTTGTTTGACTTCCATTCACCGCTATATGAATCTCCGGAAGTCCAGGTATACTTTCCTATACCCTGCATTTTATTCCGTTCAAAATTACCTTTGTAATTGGCACCATCCTTAAACTTTAAATTACCATATCCTGAACGTTGATTTTTTACAAAATTTCCACTATAAATAGATCCATCTGTTCTTGTAAATGATCCTTTCCCATTCATTTCATCGTTCAAAAAAAGCCCAGTGTAAACATCCCCGTTTGCATAAGTGAAGACTCCATTCCCACTTTTTTTGTTCTTACTAAAGTTTCCTTTGTAATGATTCCCATTGTCGTAGCTAATCTCCCCAAAACCGGATGCTTCTTCGTTGATAATCCAACCCACATAGGTAAATACATTTTGCTTTAAAAAAGTCCCAAATCCTTCTATCCTACCCTCGGTAAAGGTTCCTGAATAATGATTGCCATTTTTAAAACACAGTTCCCCTTCACCATGTTTTACGCCTTCTTTAAATGAGCCTGAATATTTGTCTCCATTGGCATACAGGTAGACTCCTTTGCCATTTAAACAGTCGCCGGTCAAACACTTTTGACCCCAAGTACAATTTAATAAGAAGAAAAAAGGAAAAAGAATTTTCATGCGTTGATTCCGATTAACGTGAATTGAAAACAAAATTAAAAATTTAACTTTCATACGGCAATAATTCGAAAAATAAAGAGTTTTTAGGCTACAAAACAAATTCTATGAGAAATAAAAAAATGACAGCGTTGGTGTTAACTAGTTTTATGAGCTATGCATGCTTCGGGCAAGAGGTAAGTGAAAAACGAATACTAATTAGTGATGTAAATATTCAATCGAATTTAACAACACAAGCAGGAATACCAGGATCACTTCAAGATTTTAAAGGTTTAGCGCCAACTTCTGCACTGTTAAACAGTAACTTTTCTGGATTCACGAACTATGGATCCCATGTTTTCAGCAGTTCTAATGGACTAAACATCTCACTTGGCTTAGCACTCAAAAACAAACAAAAAATGGATTATAAATCAAAACCTTTGCTACGCTTAGGTGTTGGTTATTTCAATCAAGGTGATTTTTTTAATTACTACACCAAAACTACCTCATCACCTTATGACACGTTAACATCAACCAGTAGCGGACAATCCATTTATTTGGATTCCATACACAATGAAACGTATTCAATGAACTATAAAAGTCAACAATTACGATTCGATGCATCCTTGATTTTCAGAACCAACAAAGATGCACGCTGGTCATTATTTGGTGGTATTGGCTTCAATGCGGGTTTATCTATAAATGCCAATACGAATATTTCACATAGTATATCAGACAATGCGACAATTGTCAATCCATCAGCTTCAGCTAGTATAAGCCCAATCGGTAACTCCGCTGGAACTTTCACTGTGATTACTGAAACATTTCGAAACAAAGCCAACATGAGCATGTCTACCTATATTCCTATGGGAGTCGACTTTAGAATCGGCAAGAAAAGAGAGTTTTGGAAAAGACTACATTTATATTATGAATTGCGCGCAGCTTTATCTATAACGTCGATTCCAGAAATCAGAACATTTACCAATTTTACGGTACAGCAGGGTTTTGGTTTACGCATAACTTTGAATTAAAAACTTTATACTAAACACCTCTATAAGTCCTTATTTGGTTTATTCTAGTTTTTATAGAGGTGTTTATTCTCTAAAACATCAACTCGTTTCCCTTTAGAGTTGTACCTTTGACCTGCTTGTCTATAGTGTCGAAGCATTATTTTTTGA
>JAYSRU010000091.1:0-15703 GCA_043720875.1 Crocinitomicaceae bacterium | reverse complement strand
CCGATCTCACGACCACCAACACCGATATCACCAGCAGGTACATCTGTATTAGGTCCGATATGGCGACAAAGTTCTGTCATAAACGATTGACAAAATTTCATAACTTCATTGTCTGATTTTCCTTTTGGATCAAAATCAGAACCACCTTTACCTCCACCCATTGGCAAAGTTGTAAGTGAGTTTTTGAAAACTTGTTCGAATCCTAAAAACTTAAGAATTGACAAATTCACAGAAGGGTGAAAACGTAAACCACCTTTGTATGGTCCGATTGCTGAATTAAATTCAACACGGTAACCGCGGTTCACTTGAATTTCTCCTTTGTCATCTAACCATGGAACGCGGAATAAGATTGTTCTTTCCGGTTCAACAATACGATCCAAAATTTTGGCCGCTTTGTACTTTGGTGTTTCTTCAACTAAAGGAATAACAGCTTCTGCTACTTCCAATACTGCTTGAAGGAATTCTGTTTCGTGACCATTCGTTGACCTTACTTTTGTCATGAATGCATCTATCTGAGCTTGATATTTCGACATAATGAATTTATTTTTAATTTATCGTAACGGGGCAAAAGTATATAAAACATTTACATCTAAAAGCTATTTTTTATTTTTTTTACAAATAGAAATTAACATTTTGGAGAGGAAAAAGAAATAAGAAAGTAACAAAGTAATTCACGGATTGGTTTAATCCTTTTTTTAGACAAATATTTCAAACACAACCCTCATTAAATCAATTCATTAACTACAAAATTACGCATTATCGCAGGGCTATAAATGAAAAGCGCCCTCATAAATGAGGACGCTTAAAAAAAAGAAACTGTTGAAAATTAATTAGATAATTTCATCCACTACAACGGTTGGTTTTAATTCATTCTTAATTTCCATTCCACGGTATTTCAATATACGGTATTTGATTGCGTCTACTGTGTAATACATAACTGGAACAATGATAATCGTTAATATTAATGAACTCAACAAACCACCAATAAGTACCCAAGCTAATCCATTTTTCCATTCTGCGCCTGAACCTCTCGCTATTGCAATCGGAATCATACCAATAACCATAGCAATGGTTGTCATTAAGATTGGACGCATCCGTTCGCGGATAGATTCTAATAAGGCATCGCGCGTATTCTGACCTTTCTCTTTTAAGTGATTGGTGAAATCGACGATTAGGATCGCATTTTTAGCCACAAGACCCAGCAACATGATCATTCCTAACATGGTGAAAATACCCAAGTTTGACGAAGATAAATTCAGGGCCAATAATGCTCCAATGAAAGCAACTGGAATCGAAAACAATACTACAAATGGATAAATAAAGCTGTCGTATAAGGCCACCATGATCAAGTACACCAATAAAAATCCAATTCCCATAGCTAAACCTAAAGCGCCAAATGATTCTTTTTGACGTTTAATTTCTCCACCCCAAATCATTTTCACGTCTTCTGGTAACGGACTTTTCTTCAAATACGCAGTAATTGAGTCTGCTACAGTTCCTGGCGCTGTCCCTAAAACATAGGCGCTAATTTTGGTAGAACTTTGTCTGTTTTTACGTTCTAATAAGCCGGAAGTATTGTCTACATATACGTTCGCAAATTCTTTCAAGGGAACCATTCTTCCTTTCGAATCTGGAAAAGTAATGGCTTGAACATCTAATACGTTGCTTCTATCCACTTGATCTAACATGACACGAATGTTGTATTCTGATCCTTTTTCATTAAACAAGGCTTCATCATTTCCTGCCAATGAATTGTTCAGCAATCCAGCAACACTTTGTACGGAAATGCCCAATTGACCCATTTTTTGACGATCCAAATCAATTCTAACTTCAGGGGAAATATCACCCGTAGAAATTTTAGGATCTTTCGCGCCATCAATAGCTAGAATGGCTGCCTTCAACCTTCGAGCTTCTACCATTACTTGATCTATATCGTCTCCAGACAAGAACATCTCAATCGGGGCTTCTTCAGAATCCACCAAACCGAGGTTAATTGTGCCGACTTCAATGCCTGAAAATTTCTTTTCAATCTGCGCACGCAATTCAGTCATATAACGTTCCGTAGGCATTTTCATTTGCTCACCGTCTTTCAATTTGATGGTTAATTCTGAACGAGATTCGTTTCCAAACGTTGAAGCACCCATTCCAGAAGATGGTCCACCCACATTTGCAAAAACTGTTTTCACCTCTTTTTGCGCTAGAATAAATTGCTCAATGCGATATGTTTTAGCATTGTTAATGGCTAATGGAGTGCTCTTGTCGTATTTTATTTTGATCATGAATTTCCCAGAATCCCCTTGTGCAACAAACTCTTGCCCAACAATACCCAACTTCATAACCAAACCAATACCGGCAAACAAACCAACCACAGCAATCATTGTAATCGCCTTACGACGTAAAGCCCATTCAACAATGGCAACATATCCATCCGTAAAAGCAGCCACACGGCGTTCAAACCACAATAAAAAAGCTTGGAACGGATTCTTCTTATTCAATACTGTTAACCTGGAAAAACGTGAAGCCAACCAAGGCGTAAGCGTGAAACAAACGAATAAAGACATCAAGGTTGACACCACTACAACAATAGAGAATTGGCGCAAGATATCCGAAATGGTACCTTCAACAAATACTACCGGTGAAAATACTACGACATCCACTAATGTGATTGCTAAAGCCGTGAACTCAATTTCATTTCTTCCATCCAAAGCCGCTTCCCTTGGCTTTTTACCCATTTGCAAGTGCCTATAAATATTTTCGAGTACCACTATAGAATCATCGACCAAAATTCCGATAACCAACGACATGGCTAAAAGTGTCATCAAGTTTAATGAATACCCTAAGGCATACATTACGATAAACGTAGAAATCAAGGATGCTGGAATAGAAATCAATACGATAAAGGCGTTGCGTAATGAATGTAGAAACATCAACATGACTAAACCCACCAAAATAATGGCCATTTCTAAATCGTGCAAAACGGCATCCACTGAATCTACTGTAGCTTTTGACGTATCGCTTGCAATAATAAATCTGATGCCTTGTTTTTTGTATTTTTCTTCTATTTCGGCAAATTTTTCCTGCGATTTTTTACTCATGTCGACCGCATTGGCATCCGATTGTTTTTGAATCCTTAAACCAATCCCATTTTTTCCATTTATTCTAGAAACGCTCGAAATATCTTGCACACCATCCGTAACATCTGCAATATCCCTCAACCTAAGCTCCGACCTATCTTTCTTATAAACGATCAAATTCTTTAAATCCTCCACCGTTTTGATTTTTCCTGAAAGTCGAACGGTCATTTGCTCCATTTTATCTTTCACTTTTCCTGTCGGAAACTCAAGATTTGCCTCTTGAATAGCTTGAGAAATAGCTACAATTGGAATTTTATAAGCCTTCAATTTATCTTGATCGATGTTTACACGAATTTCGCGTTTCACCCCTCCAATAATTTGAACTGCAGCAACTCCTTTTGCTTGTTTGATCTTAGGCAATAATTCATCGTCCAACAATTGCCTCAATTCGCTGTCGTTTAACTTATCACTCACCACGCTCAACTGCAATACTGGGGCAGCATTTGGCTCAATTTTAGAAATCACTGGTATCGATGCATCATCTGGTAATCTAGACTTTACCACATCAATCTTACGTTGCGCTTCTTGCGACATTAAATCGATGTTAGCACTTTGCTTAAACTCAACGAGTACGATTGATGCATTATCAAAAGAAAACGAAGAAACTTCTGTTACGTTTTCTAAACCGCTTAACGCATCTTCAATTGGTTTACTGATTTGACTTTCTATGGTACTTGGCGAAGCACCTGGGTAAAGTGTTGTGAACGTTAACAACGGAGGTGAGAAATCGGGTAACAATTCGTAATTCAAACTCTTGTAACACATTAATCCCCCACCAATTAAAATGGTGAAAATTACAATGATGAACGACGGTCTTTTAATGGATAATTCTGTAAGCGTCATAGCTAAATGATTATATTTTGAATATTTTGAAGAAAATTAGAATCTAACAGGCGACCCATTTAATAAGTTAATTTGACCATTAACAACAATTTGATCTGATTTCGAAAGCCCTGAAACCACTTCTAAATAATTTGCGTCAGAAGTGCCGATAGACAAACTTGTCACCACGGCTTTTCCATTTCTCACCACATAAACTTCAGGTTTTTTCATAGATCCGATTAGCGCTTTTCTTGGAATGGCTAACAAGCTTCGCGCTCCTTTATTCTCAAAAATAACAGATCCATACATCCCAGCCATTATTCTATTTTCTTTTGAATTCGGTACTAAAATTTGTACTTTAAAATTATGGGCATCATCACCCTTCACTCCAATAGACGAAACTTTTCCTTTGAATTTTTTTCCAGCATAAATATCAGCAGTAACAGTAACCTCTTGCCCATCTCTAAACTTCAATACATCTCGTTCAGGTACCGAAATAGTTAGCTTTAATGAAGAAATGTCCACTAATTCCAATAAGGGTGAACCTGGCCCAAGCACTGACCCTAAGTCAAACATTCTTTTGGTAACCACACCCGAAAAAGGAGCAAGAATGGAAGTGGATCTAATTTGTTTTTTCAATTGTTTAATCTGTACTTCCGTTGCACGCACACCCAATTTGGTTTTCTCCACTTGCACTTGCGTGATTGCTTCTTTCGCAATCAAATTCATGTTACGCGCATCGTCATTCTTCTGACCTTCTAAATTTATTTCCGCACCTTGTAATTGCAAATTAGCGATTTCATCATCCACTTTAGCGATCAATTGCCCCGCAGTAACAAAATCTCCAATCTCAACGGCAACACGAATCACCCTTCCGCCCGATTCTGCAGAAACCATGTTCTCACGGTTTGGATCGAAAACACCTAAAAACGACAATTCATTTTCAAACACTCGGTTTTCTGGCTTTGAGATCTCCACAAAAATTTCTCTATCCGGGTTATTAATAAAAAGTTTTGCCTTGGCTGCTTTTTGATTACTCGACAATTTAAGACCTCCTAAAACAACTACGCCTAAGATCCCTACACTGATTAAAATTACTTTTGTATTCATGTTTCTTTATTATTTAAACGGCTGTGCTTTCTAACATTGCTACAGCTAAATTTTTAGGTTTTAATTATTTTTGTTTAACAAAGTTCCATTTGCTTTCAAAACAGATAACTCAGCATTTCTTAAGCCCAAATAAGCTGATGCAACACCAGTTTGTGCTTTCTGCAATTCGGTTTGAACTTGAATAAGGTCTGAAGATGACAGAACACCTTCTTTAAATGCTTCTTCACTTTGATTGTAAACTTTTTGAGCCAGTTCTTCTTGCTTCATGGAGGTTTCTAAAACGGAAGACGCCGCGTCAAACAATAGGATTGAATTTGCAATTTCATTGTCAATATTTTGTTGCAATTGAGTGGTTTGGTTCGCAATTTTTTCTTCAGTCAAGCGTACCTGTTTCGCTTGGTGAACCTTGGCTAATCCATCAAACAACTTCCATTCTAATTTTACACCGATAAAGGCTCCAGGAATTGTTTGTTGGAAAGCATCTGACCCGGTACGCGCTTGAAATGTGGAATTATACGCGGCATACGCGACCAAACTTGGTAAATAGGCCATTTTTACGCTGTTCTTTTCTGCAATTGTCAACGCTCTTTGTGTTTCAAGCAACTCTAATTCGACCCTAGTTCCTTTCTCGTTATTAGGTAAACTTGTAGTCTTATCCAACTCTTTAGCGATATCAATCACATCAGATTGTGGCGAACCCATTAATAATTTTAAAACATTAATTAACTGTGCCCTTGTAGCCTCCAAGTTTTCTTGTTGGTTGATTAAACCATATTGTTGAATCTTAACCTTATCAACGTCTGTTTGTTTTGCTAATCCATTTTGTTTCATCGCCTCAATTTTCAACATTAGCTCGCCAATTGATTTAATATTGTTGGAAATGAACAACAAATTTTGATCGATCGCTTGTACCGCATAAAACGTGCTTGATACTTGAAAAAAAAGATCTTGTTCTGCTTGCTTGTATTGTAACTTAGAAATTTCCTCGACAATGGAAGCCACTTTTAACCCATAGGCCACTTGAGGATTGAATAATATCTGCGTACCTGTGATAGTTGTTCCCAAATTCCAAGGAACGCCAAACTTCACGGTGGTATAAGTTCCTGCTGGTCCACCAAATATTGCCGCTGGAATTACTTGTCCGGGAATAATTGCATTGTACTTATAATCACCACTTACAGAAAGTTGAGGCAAACGAGCAGCTGCTATTTCATCTTTCTTTTTCATTCTAATCTCTGCATCTAATGACGCATTTGCAAGCGTAAGATTATTTGTTTTTGCCTTTGCTAAACATTCTTCAAGTGTAAAGTTTTGCGCGTTAACGTTTACGCCCAAACAAACTAAAACCAGAACAATCGAATTGGTGCGAATTGATACCATTTTATTAAACATTTGTTGTATTATTTGGATTTATAAAGAGATAAGAAATAATCATTTCAGTAATATTATGTTTGTGTAGAATCACTTGTTCCTCATAGGTTTCGCTACTTAAATTATGTATTCCACAAACCATAGTTTTGGCTAAAAAAGGGATATGGCAATTCCCCAACAACAATAAGATCATACTGGGTAATTCAATTTGTCGCATCGTTCCGTTTGCCTGAGCTTTTGCAATCTGCTTAAAAACCTTAGTTTCAAAAATTGCAGGATTGAAACCTCCATTTTCCATCGTGCACGGACCATTTTTTGCCAGCTCGTTGTAGATGAAGTTTGGAATTTCTGGATGAAGTGTCAAGAAATCATATTCCTTATCAATAAATGCCCGTACTTTTTCTTGCAAACTCAAATCGCCGTCCATCACCTCCATCATGCCCAACAAGAATTCGTGCATAATCTCAGAAAAGATAATGACTTGCAATTTCTCTTTACTGCGAAAATAATAATTTAATAATGCGACATTTAAACCTGCTTCCTCTGCAATATCTCTTGAAGAAACATCGCTCATTCCTTTAGATAAATAGAGCTTTTTTGCAGCTTCCAATATCTTGCTTTCAGCGGATTGCTTTTCGATTTCAATTTTTTGCATGGCGCAAATTTAAACAGTTGTTTAAAACAATCGTATAAAATTATGATATTTTTTGAAAATAAAATTTAAATAGTTGTTTTTCAGTTATTTATATCGAAAAGTGTTTCTTGACATTAAGTCGAAATTAAATTTAAACACTTAGTTTTTTACACTCATTTTTTCTTACTTTTGTTTAAAATATTTGATACATGATTAATAGAGCGCTTTTACTTACCTTGATTCTTTTCAGTTGGGGATTGTTCTTAAATTTTTATTCGAACAAAACATCCAAGATTCAAAGCATTGAACAAGAAGTTAATAGCGCCGGAGTTGAAGAAGTATTATTAAATCTTGGCGCGATAAAAAAGGAATCACATTACCTTGAAAAGGTAGATTTAGCGCAAGCGGAATTAGGGAAACAATTAGTATTTAGTGGTCGTGCCGTTAGAAATGGCAAAAAAAGTAAATTAATCTCTACTTTTTTTATGTGTACGGATTGTCACAATATGGTCCCGGAAACTCCTAAATTATCAGACATAAGTTCTGCAAGTCGTTTAGTGTATGCTAAAGCAAACAGCTTACCTTACATGCCAGGCTCACCTTTTTATGGCATTTACAACAGGAACTCATTTTACAACGATGATTATGTAAAGAAATATGGTTCATTGGTGGATGATGCGCGTCATGACTTACGCAGATCCATCCAAGTATGCGCAAAATATTGCAGTTCTGGTCGTTACCTTGTTGATTGGGAACAAGAAGCCATTTTACATTACTATAAGTCGAATGAGTTAAAAATAAAGGATTTACAACTTGACGCTTCAACATTATCAGAACTATCGGCTTCGAAGTCCATGTCTAGCGATGAGAAACTTGCGTTGGGTAAAAAAATACAAGGCACCTTCCCTGCTAAATATGCTGCCACATTCTTAGAAACCATGGACCGCAACTTGCGTAAATACGGTGCTGGAGGTAATGTTGAAAATGGAAAAACCATTTATGAAGAATCTTGCCTCTTTTGTCATGCCGACAGCAGGGTTACATATTTAAACATTGACAAGACACAATTGACCGCCAAATTCTTTTGGAAGAACATTAAAAACTATACAGATCAAAATTTATATCAAATATTACGTCATGGCACCTATGCAAAAAGTGGTCGAAGACAATATATGCCGATGTATACCGAAGAAAAAATGAGCGACGAGCAAATCAATGACCTCGTGGCCTATGTTAAACAATTAGCTAAAGTAAAATAAATGAGAAATTCCAAACTATTAACAGCCGCTACTTTGGTTGTACTAAATTCCGCTGTGGCACAAGAAAAAGTGAGTGAAACTTTTTCGTCTTCACGCATAATCAATGGACATAGTAATGAAGTATTAAAGAAGAAAGAACTTGAATTTAGAATTGAACATCGTTTTGGTGATGTTGCTGGAACGAATGGAGGCGTTCAAAACTTCTATGGCTTCGACAATGCTTCTGATGTACGTTTTGCATTCGAGTACGGCATATCGGATAAATTTATGACCGGAATCGGAAGAAGTAAAGGAACAGGAACTCCTTACAAATCTTTGCTTGATGGTTTCTTAAAGTATAAAATATTAGAGCAAAAGACAAAAGGTAAAATGCCGGTTAGTTTAACTGCCCTTACCTCAGGATTTTTGAGTTATGCAAAAGCAAGCACAGACGTTTCTCAGGTTAATCATTACCCTAAGTTTGCCCACCGAATGGCTTACAGCGCGCAGTTGATCGTATCACGTAAATTTGGATCTCGTGCGAGTATAGCACTGTTACCTACGCTTGTTCACCGTAATTACGTAGGTACATTTGACCAAAACGATCTATTTTCATTAGGAATTGCTGGAAGTATTAAACTCACAAAAAACTTTGGTTTGATTGCAGAATATTACCATAATGTAAATGAAAAAACAGCCATCGACAGATCCATGTATCACAATAGTCTTTCCGCAGGAATCGAATGGTTAACCAATGGTCACACCTTCCATTTCAACTTTACTAACGCCAAAGGATTTGGTGAGGCACAATTCATTCCCTTAACGGATTCGAATTGGTTGAAAGGACAATGGAGATTGGCATTCAGTATTTCACGTAAATTTAAACTTTAATTATTTCTTTATGAAAATTATTCTTTCACTCTTCGTATTAGTCTTAATTTCTTCTTGTACAAAAGATAAGGTTGCAATCGTACCTGTTGATGTTTGCAAAGACACTGTTTCCTATGGATCGGTAATTGCACCGTTAATGAATACAAGTTGTAATACTTCAGGTTGCCACAATGCTACGGATCAAGCTGGCGGAAGGGTATTTGTAACCCACGCACAAGTTGCAGCCGCAGCAGATATCCTACTTGCATCTGTTCGTCCTGGATATGCCTTACAAATGCCTCAAGGACAAGCGTTGCTTGCAGACAGTGTAGTTCAAAAAATTCAATGTTGGATTACGCAAGGTAAGTTGAACAACTAACGAATAAAAATAATATTAGACATGTCGAGTTTTTCTCGACATTTTTTTTTACTAAATCTTTCCATCTAATGGGACGAAATCAAAAATCTAATCCAAAAAAAAAGTCTTCAATTACTTGAAGACTTTTGTGATCCGGCTGGGATTCGAACCCAGGACCCATACATTAAATGTGTATTGCTCTACCAGCTGAGCTACCGAATCGTGTCGCTAATTGCGTTAAGCGAGTGCAAAGATAACTACTCATTTTGTTTATGCAAGCATTTCACTAAAAAAAATAAAAATATTTTAGTTTTAAAACAAGTCCGTTCTATACTACCTTTGTAACCAATGAGTAAAGTATTTTTAATAGGATTTATGGGGGTTGGTAAAACCACAATTGGCAAACGTTTAGCCAATTTACTTAACGTTCCGTTTATGGATACCGATCATTTGATTGAAGCTTCTGAAAATGAAACTATTGCCAATTTATTCGCACTAAAAGGAGAAGATGAGTTCAGAGAAATCGAACACAAAACCTTAATACAGCTGCGCACCGTTGAGCACGCGGTAATTGCTACTGGCGGCGGTTTACCTTGTTTCCACAACAACATCGAAGAGTTATTAAGTCAAGGAACTGTAATTTACCTATCACGACCTGAAAGTGAAATTTTACAACGTTTAAAAGGAGCCAAAACGCAAAGACCGATCATTACCAATAAAACAGACGAAGAAATTAGACACATCATTCATACCTTGCTGGCAGAACGAGAACCTTATTATGCTAAAGCGAACCTTACCCTCGATCGTAATCATCAAACGCCGCAAGAGATCGTGACATTTTTAAACTACACCGTATAATGAGTTTAGCGCAATACCTTGCCCCTACTAGATTTCTCGATACCCAACACCCTGGTGTCGCTCAATATTGTGCTAATTTTAATGTATCTGATTCCGATAAAACCAAAGCAATTGCACTTTACACAAAGGTAAGAGATGGATTTCTATATAACCCTTACCATTTAGATTTACGACCAGAAGCACTCGTGGCTTCAACCATACTTGGAAAACGAAAAGCATGGTGTGTTGAAAAAGCAATAGTTTTCGCTACTTGCGCAAGATATCTCGGAATCCCCACCAAACTTGGTTTCGCGATCGTTAAGAATCATTTAGAATCAGAAAAATTAGAACATTACCTTAAAACTGATCAAATTGTTTTTCATGGATACGTTTCGGTTCTCATTGAGGATAAGTGGGTTAAGTGCACTCCCGCATTTGACAAACGTCTTTGTAACATAAGTGGTGTTACCGTATTGGATTGGGATGCCGAAAACGACGCCTTGCTTCAAGCATTTAATGGTAAACGACAGTTTATGGAATATTTGTCTATCTATGGAGAATTTGATGACGTTCCAGTTGAACTGATGCATAAAGAAATGAAAAAGTATTATCCACATTTATTTGAAAACCCAATCGTAACGCCTCAATTCTCGTTTAAATTCATCGGGTTTCAAGATTAACTCAATGAATTAAGCCACTTAGAATTAATACGCCGAGTAGTAGCAAACCTACTCCAACTGCTTTTTTTAAAGAACTTATCGTTTGTTTTTTCAAGAATTTGCTACCCAAGTATGATCCAAGTAACGCACAAACTACAGCTACCACTAATAAATCCATTTTGTTTCCCAATAAAAGGATGCTTTTCATTTCGTAATTCGAGTACACAATAATTCGTGCCGCATCTATACACAAACCAATACACGCACTTGTCGCCAAAAATAAGGTTTTATCTACAGTTCCCTTCACTAAAAAAGCTGAACGTAATGCGCCTTGATGTCCAGAAAAACCCCCAAAGAACCCTGACAATGCTCCACCAATTAGATTAGTGCTGTTTTCAGAAATCGACTTAACCTTTAATAAATCGAACAGTTCAATAAACGCAAAAAGGATAATTATCATTCCAACCAGCAACGACATTAACGTGATGTCAAATGATTTACCTCCAATTTGATACGCGATTAAGGAAATATCATGGCCAGAAGTTTTCTCCATCAGCCATGCGCCAATTAAAGAGAAAATGATCGCGGGAACACCAAAACGCAACAATAATTTCAAATTAATTCCTTTGAATAAGATCCCAACTTTAAACAAATTATTTCCAAAATGAACAAAAGAAGTTGCGATAATTGCAATATGTAAAGGGAAAAACAAAGCCATCACCGGCAACATGATTGTTCCTAAGCCAAACCCACAGAAAAAAGTTAAAAAGGCCCCAAATAGTCCAGTAAGTCCGATAATTATTAAATCAATCATTTTTGTCTTTTACGCAAAGATAAGGACAGCTATTTAAAATACTACATACTTCATACTCAATTGAACAATTCTCAATAGTTTCAATATCTTTGTACAACACATTTTAATTGAGCATGAAAATTTTTGATTTACGAAGCGATACGGTTACTGTCCCATGCGAAAACATGCGTAAAGCGATGTTTTTAGCACCAGTTGGAGATGATGTTTTCGGCGAAGATCCAACCGTAAATGAATTGCAAAACTATGCTGCTCAATTATTTGGGATGGAGGCTGCGCTTTTCTGTAGTTCCGGAACGCAAACAAATCAAATAGCGATTGCTGTTCATGTGCAACCTGGAGGTGAAGTAATATGCCATAAAGAAAGTCATGTCTACAAATATGAAGGTGGTGGAATCGCACGTAATGCAGGAGCATCAGTTCGATTATTGGATGGAGATCGTGGTAGATTAACTGTGGAAACAATACAAGAATGGATTAATCCAGACGATGTACACTTCCCAGTAACGCAACTCATTTCATTGGAAGACACATTCAATCGAGGTGGTGGATCTGTATATGATGTGAACGAAATTCAAAAAATACGAAAATTTTCTAAACTGCAGAACATTCCGTTACACCTAGATGGAGCGCGACTATTTAATGCCTTGGCAGTTAACAATGTTGACCCTAAGGTGTATGCGCAAAATTTTGATAGCATCTCAATCTGTTTATCTAAAGGATTAGGTGCACCAGTAGGTTCACTTTTACTAGGCTCATGCGACTTCATCAAAAAATCGAGAAGGGTTAGAAAAGTCTTTGGCGGCGGAATGCGTCAAGCAGGAATTATTGCAGCTGGAGGTTTGTATGCGTTAAAAAACAATGTGGTTAAACTCAAACTAGACCATCTAAACGCGCTCACACTTGCAGAAACATTAAAAAAGAAGTCTTTTATAGTTTCTTTACTTGATGTTGATACAAACATAATTGTTGTATCTGTACTTTCATCAGAGATTCGTGATAACTTTATCGCAGTTTGCGCTATAAAGGGAATCAAATGTATGGCGTTTGGACCAAAAGAAGTACGGTTTGTACTCCATTTGGATATCTCTGCTGCAGATACAAAAGAAATCTGTTCAATCATAAACGAGATAACGCTATAAATTGAGAAACTTAGTCTACATATCAATTGCCTTAGTAACCATTTATTCTTGCACTTCAAAAGAAGAAGCAATTGTGAATGAAACGGATTTAATACCCAAAGGGAATGATCCTAAAATAAGTGCTGTAAAACCTTTGGAAGTTTCATTCATTGATACCTTACCCAAAAAATACCGTTACATCACTGATTCACTTGGATTTACAACTGAATCAACCGCTTTACCTTATGTCAATCCATTTATTGCGCGCTTTGGTCCAAAAAAATCGTATTATTTCACCGCGTATTCAGGGAAAGACTCATTACAATTCAGTGAATTCAATTTTAAAGATTCCGTTAAAACTAAAACTGCTTTTTTCAATTGGTTAGATCGCTTTGGAGATAAAGAAATAACACTTCACATGGGAGAAGAAGCTAAAGTATCGAAGCAAAATTTACTCATTTTGGTTAACGACACCTCTATTTACATTTTTCAAGGATCCATAAAGGTAAAAACGGATCAAATCATTTTGCGTCCTGAGTTTCTTAAAAAAAAATGGCGCTACATTATTGAACAACCTGCACGCATGAAAACAAAGTGGTTCAGCATTGGAGAAGACAACATAAAAACAACAATTAAACCTATTCCCTATGAAAGAGTTACCGTTATTAAATAGATCAATTCTATATATTCAACCTAAACAAAGTTACTTAGATTGGATTAACGAGTTTGAGTTGGAAGAAGATGAAATCAAAATGGATCTAGAGGATCTTGAAGGAAATTCATATTTGATTGAAGAAGATTTTCTGGAATTAGAACCGATAATTGAACAAAATTTCAAGAAAATTTTAATGCAAGAATGCATGTTGGTAACTGAAAATGAAGAAGATTGGCCAAATTTCTCAATAGAATTGTTCTTTTCATGGTTTGACATTTCCGTGTCAAGCATGATTTTCGATCTTGAGAAAAATAACTTATCAAAAGAATAAATATTTGATAAACAACATATTAGCATTTCTATTAAAAACAAATACTTTAACAACATTAGCATGGAAAAAATAATTTGTGGAATTCAACAAATGGGAATTGGTGTTCCTAACGTTCCTGAAATTTGGGCATGGTACAGGAAAAACTTTGGAATAGACGTTAAGGTTTTTGAAGATGCAGCAGAAGCACCATTAATGATTAAATACACAGGCAATGTTGTTCATAAACGTACTGCTACCCTCGCATTAAGCATGAACGGAGGAGGCGGAATGGAAATCTGGCAATTTACAAGTAGACCAACCAACAAAGCTGAATTTGAAATCCAAGCAGGTGACCTAGGACTATATATGTGTCGCATAAAGTCGAGAAACATTGAAGCTTCACATGCGTTTTTAAGTAAATCGATTGGACAAAAAGTGAGTGAAATATACACCCTTCCGAACAACGCTAAACACTTTATTTGCGAAGATCCTAACGGAAATTTATTCGATATTGTGGAAGGAGAATCATTCTTTACCACCACAAAACATGCAGCTCAAACCGGTGGCGTTGCTGGAGCGATGATTGGGGTTTCTAATATTGAAAAATCACTAGAGGTATATCAAAACTTGTTAGGTTATGATGAAATAGTGTATGACGAAACGAAAACTTGGGATGATTTAGCTAAACTAACTGGTGGAACCGGTAATTTTAGAAGAGTTTTATTACGTCATAGTACTGAGCGTGTTGGTCCATTTTCTAAATTATTAGGACCTAGCCAAATAGAATTAATTCAATCGATTGACCGTACGGACGTAAAGAAAATGTTCGAAAATCGCTTCTGGGGAGATTGGGGATTCATTCACCTATGCTTTGACGTTCAAGGAATTGAAGCCCTTAAGATTGAATCTGAAGCATTAAACTACCCTTTCACGGTAGACTCTGGAAGCACTTTCGATATGGGGGAAGCTGGCGGTAGATTTAGCTACATTGAAGATCCTGATGGCACATTAATCGAATTTGTTGAAACACATAAAGTTCCTGTGTTGAAAAAATTAGGTTGGTACATCGATTTAAAAAACCGTGACCCAAAGAAACCCTTACCGACTTGGATGTTAAAAGCCATGGGATTAAATCGCGTTAAATAGCCAATCACTCTATAATACTAACCATACAAGTTCAAAGTTTGATAATTTGAGTTTAAAAACTATCTTTGGAAGATGAAAAGAAAATTCTATATCAGTATTGCATCCTTAGCTCTTTGCTTTGGCGCCTTATATTCTTGCCGAGAAGAAATCACTGCTAGTAATCAGTTCGAAGAAACTCCGCTTGTTTATGCATTATTAGATCCGAATGATACCATTCATTACGTTAAAATTAATCGTGCTTTCATTGGACCTGGAAACAGTTTCGACATTGCAAAAATTGCCGATTCAAGTTATTACAGCACAAGTATATGCATAATCACTGAAAAGTCTGGAAACACTACACTTAGAACTTGGACCTTGAGAGATACGATTTTGCAAACGAAAGAATCTGGTCTATTCGCTGCTCCAGAAGTCCGCTTAAAATATTTCAAAACTACTGTTGCAAGTCCATTAATTACGGATAAAATTTATAAGCTTGACCTTGACGTTGAAAATGGAAAATACAAGGTTTCTGGTTCAACTGCATTGGTTCAAGGCTTAGGCGTAACAACTTCTACAAATAATAGTCCTTTTACTTTTAGGACTAGTGCTGGCGCTTACACAAATCCTGCTGTTGCCTACAATAAA
>JAYSRU010000090.1:0-15757 GCA_043720875.1 Crocinitomicaceae bacterium | reverse complement strand
TTTTTTTTCGGTTGATGTGAACCATGGCTTCCGCGAGTTGGCAGCTGTTATATCTTTTTGTAACGCTTGGTTTGCTTTCATTTCTTAGGGTTAATATTTCATGCTACTACCCTTTGTCTTCATCCAAATCATTGTGATTATCTCCACCCAAACTATAATAATTGTTCTCTTCATCTTCGCTCCCCAAACCTTCTTGTTGGTCATCTAATTCAGAACCGGGAACATCCAAATCACTTCCCGACATATCCTCCTTAAAATCTTTTTCATTCCTTGTTCCGGCTATTTCTTTGGGTGATTTCCGTTTGGTAATATCCTCAGGATTTAAATCTTCTTCTTTTGAAAATTTGTTGTAAATATCTTCGGTGGCTGGGTATATGGGATATCCCTCAACACTACTCTTGTGCTCAATATTATCCTTTTTGCTATTAGGATTAGCGTTTACGTTTTTACTGTTATCTTTTTCCAATGCATATTTATTTACTAAATTTTTCAAAGAATCGTACTAATTCTGTAGGTTTTTAATGTTTCCAACTTCATCATCCATACCTGAATTTTTTGCAGGCATTTCCACTATGTATTTTGACAATTCCGGAAACTCTTTTTGAATTTTTTGAGTAATGACCAAAATATCTCGATTCAATTCATTTTCAGTTTTCATGTGCTAGTCGTTCGTTTAATTATGATTTGTAAAAAGAAATTGGGGAAGAAACAACACATCTTTTGCTGTAACTGCGATTGCTGCTGCACGCCATAACGCCTCCATTTTGATAGCGTTTTGAACGGTTGTCTGTAATTCTGCCTTATTTTCAGTGTGAAGTAAGAAATGCTGTAACTGAATTGTTCCAACGGCACAAAGATGAGACGCATTCATGCCTAAAACCTTACGCAATTAATATTAAGAGTTACATCATTAACACATTACTTGTGTCAATCGGAAGGTGAGTTGTCCTGTTTCTTGTTGTGCGGTGAGGCAAAATTAAGTTAGCGTATCGTTGACATTTGGTGTCATCGAGTGAAATGCACTAAGCGTTACTGTTGCGTTTCGTGTTGGGTCGGCAATGCCTTGAAAGATATCCCGTGCTCCTATTAGATAGGCTTATATATCAGCGTAATTATTCCGCATTCAAATTTTTTAACGTCAACAATACTAAATTTTTGCAGCGCCGTCAGCTCTTTAAAGATGGGCATTCCGTTTCCAATTGCCGCAGGATTTATGAATAAATGCAATTCGTCGATGAGTTTATTTTTAATTAGCGCAGAAACAAAATTTCCTCCGCCATAAACGATAATATCCTTTCCTGCTTTCTGCTTTAACGTTGAAATTTCTTCCAGCAAATCACCTGTTGCAATTTCGGTGTTATTCCAAATTGATTGCTCCAGTGTCTTGGTAAATACAATTTTTGGAGTTGTAGTATATTTGAGACCACCTTCATATTCTGGGTTTTTTGGATCTTGTACAACAGCTTCCCAATGCGGAATAAAGCCTTCTGCAAGTTTTCTACCCAATAGTATTGTATCCACAGATTCGGTAATCTCTCGTACGTATTCGATAATATCGTTTGACCAAGTGAAGCACAACCAGTCCATTTCTCCGTTTTGACCTGCAATGAATCCATCAACGGTAATTTGCACTTGCAATTTTAATTTTCTCATTGGTCTATGTTTTTTAATCCGGAAAATAATTGGTTGCAAATATACTTTTCATTATGTCTTTTCTGGCTAAAATATCGAGAAGAAGGTTGGAAGTATCGGGTCTTCGTAAGAAGACGCATAACGTTTTGCATAAGAATAGTAACCGTTCGCAGGCTTCATTCCTGTCAAATTACACAAAAGTTGGAGCAGGCTACAATACTTGAATTTACTACTAAACCGGCTATAATTTTTATACTTTGTTGTGTGGAGTTATTATTTCTACTTTAGAAACTTGAAAGACTTCTTAAAGTTATTCAAATGGATTAAATACTTAATCTCAGTATATTTTTCGTCATCACGATAAAAAGACAGGGAAAAACCATCTTCTATTAACTTAGCAAGGAATCCAAAATATTCATAAATATGGTTATTAAACATCATATCTTCAATCGTCTCAATTGAAAATCGTATTTCAGTCTTTGGATTTGGCATATTTTTTTTTAAAATTATATTCTACGTCTTGTTCCTTTATCCGAAAAAATTGTTTTCTCGAAAATCAAATATATTATTTCTTTCGTTCCGTATCCACCTATTTCGAATTCAAGGTTTTCACTTTCCCTAAAATATTTCATATATAAAGTTGGGCTCCCTTTATAGAAGTCTAAAAATAAATAAGATGTATAATCATATATTCCTAAATCAGCAAATTCATTAAGTATGCTCTGGTTATGAAGAGTACATTCACCTTTATTACTTTCGTATCCTGACATTTCAAATCTTCGGTGTTCTTTTTTCATCTCTTCTACATCAATATGCCTTAATTGACTTAGAATTTTATCGTCAAAAGAAAGACGACTCTTTATGAAATTAAAGACATCTTTTTTAGTCTTTTTTTGAAGCATCTCTACTGTTTCTGATTTACTTTTTGTAGTCTCATAAATAACAATTGCCAATCTTAACCATCTCGGTAATTCTTTATTTGGCTGTGTCGATGACTTTATACTATCTGCTGTATTTCCAGTAATCTCAGCAATATCTGAATTAGTATAACCTAATCCATCTTTCATTTCTTTAAATCTTTGATGCCAATTCATATCATTACTATTTTAATATTCGCACCAAATGTAATCATATAATTACAATTAAACAAATATAAGTAAAAATATATTTACCCAACATGTTATTTCTATAATTCCCCACAACGTGCCGTGTATGCGATGTTTGGCATCCGAGCCAGTGCAGTTCAAGGTTATACGTGAACTATTTGACCCTGATGATCCAAATAGCATACACAATGTTAGTAGACGTATTTGTGCCATCTTAACTTTTAGGTCTTCTTGCAACAGTTAATTTTTCTAGAAATGCTATACTGAACGAATTAAGTCTATTTGTTGATTGGGAATTATTTACAATTTCCATTTCTCTAGTAAAGCCATTCGAATATTCTCCATCTTTGAATATAGCGACGGCGCTAAAGTGATTTATAGATTGACCGAAAACTATCTTGGGTTTATTATATGACAATCGCCCCAAAACACTTGACAAGTCAAGAAAAACAATCGCTTGCTCGTTTTTGGGTAATTGATCTTTTTTACCTTTTAAGATTCTTTTGAATTCGTCATTGAGATAAATATAACAGACACCTTGGGAACCATCAAATTCCATAAAACTTCTTATTAATATCGGAACGGAAACAAGACTTAGTGCTCTTATAGAATCATCAGTATTAAGTGGCACGGTAAAATATGTTGCAATGTCTAAAAAGTCACCTTCAACAGGTTTTGAATTAAGCCAATTAGAAATTTTTATATATTCTTCACGAGTAATCTCTTTTTTTAATACAACAACACAACGTTTTTGGGGATTTATTAACGAAACAAGTTTGGCTAATTCATTCCCGAATTCATACATTTCAGAATTTGTTTGTGAATCACTTCTTCTGGTTATTTATACATATACCCAAGAGTTATTACCAGGAACTTTAAATTTACAATCTGAATGGTTAGGTCCATTTTCTACCAAAGGTTCAAATTCAAAAGATTCGCCTTCACAACGAATTATATCAGCAGCAATTGAAATTTCTAAATCAACATTTTGATTTCGCAAACCATCTTTAAGTTTTAGAAATAATTTATCAAACCCACAAATATTTTTAATCAGTTGAATATCTTCCCATAAACAAATCATTGATTCAATATGCATATAATTTCAGATAACTTCTGTTTCGAGTTCTTTATCAGATTTAACAGGACTTCGATATGTTGTCTCTATCCAATCTTGACCTAATAATTTTAACAAGCCTTGATATGCTAATATTGCCTCACTTACTTTTTTACTATTCATGCCTATGGAGTTGGTTTCTTTGTATCTCTACTGACGTATCGCTAAACGCAATTAGCTGCGCTGCTACTTCGTGGTGCGTTTATTTCCGCTATACACAAATTTCGCAACTAACATATAATCAATCACAAAATCGATCGTAATCGGCTTTGATGATTTTGAACTAGGCAAGATACTTCGAGGTTTCACGTTATGGTTTAATTATTTGTTGAAAGTGAGCATTATTTCCCTTGCGGTCACTTACTTTTGAGTTGAAAATGGGTTTAACGTCAGGCTTTAGGCTCAAAACTAGCAATTGAATACAAATTTAAACGAATCGATAGCTTATATTTCCAAAATCGGTGACTTAACGAATGTTTTTAACCTCAACCGTTAGCTCGACCCCAGACAGTAGCGGCATCTCCCGATTTTTATCGGGAATACAGCAAATGGCTGGAATTGGGCGCCAAAAAACAGGTATTAGGACTTTATGTTATTCAATTTTATAAACCTGTTGCACAAATTATAAACGAAGGTTATTTTTTTACGCGAACAAACCTTATATTTGGGCTCATGAAATTTGCATATCCAGGTTTTTTATTCGCACTTTTTACGCTTGCGTTACCGATATTTCTGCATTTTTATAACCTCCGTAAGTACAAACGACTATATTTCTCGAACCTCCAGTTTGTAAAAAAATTGGACCAGGAATCTAAGTCTACCAAAAAACTAAAACACCTGCTTGTACTTATTGCGCGCTGCTTAGCCATAACTTTGTTAGTCTTAGGATTTGCACAACCTTTTATCCCGAACACCGCTACCTCAAAAAATGGCGCCAATGTGCTGGCCATTTATGTAGACAATTCTTTTTCTATGACGCTGAAAGGAACCGACGGAGAACTCTTGAGCGAAGCCAAAGAAGCTGCAAAAAAAATCATTAAAAAATCGCCCAATAATACACGTTACCTCATAACCACCAATGCCTTGAGTGGTAGTGAAAATCAGTTGTGTAACGCCACCGACGCGTTGGAGCGCATTGACAACATCAAAACTTCAGCACTCACCCGCAAAAGTGAAACGATCTTAAATTGGCAACGCGAACGCTTGAATTCGATAGATGCACAACTCGAGAAAATTGGACAACGCAGTTATATCTTTCTCTCCGATTTTCAAAAAAGCACCGCTAAAATGGACGCGCTAGAAAAGGATGAAAATGCAAGCTATTACCCCATTCAAATTGTGGCACAAAACAAACAAAACGTATACATTGACAGCGTTTGGTTTGCCTCGCCCTTTCGCAAAGCGGGAACAGTCAACGAATTATTTATCCGCGTCAAACAAAACATCTTATCGCCCATCAACACCGAAGTAAACGTAAAAATTAGCGACATCAACCGAAGTTTATTTGTAGAATTTACGAACAAAAATGAGGCAATCGTAACCCTGAGTTACACCGAACAAAGTGAAGGATGGAAAAATGGTTGTGTAAAAGTGCAAGACAGCGAAATTACCTTCGACGACAGTTACTACTTTAGTTATGAAGTAAAAAAACACATCGACCTTGTGGTGCTCAACGGTGAATCTGCTCAAGAAAGCATTCCGCTGGTTTACAGTTTGGATACCTATTTCACTACCCAAGTTATACCTGAAGGATCCTTTAGTCCGGATGCTTTAAATGGTAAAAACGTCATAGTTTTGAATGGCTTGAATTCCATTTCGAGTGGCTTGGCAGAACAATTGGTTGCCTTTAGCAAAAAAGGTGGATCAGTCTTACTGTTTCCAGGCGAAAACATAGACTTCTCTTCTTGGAACGCTTGTTTAAGCAAACTTGGTTTACCCCAATTGGGCGGAATTCAAAACGCTGCTACCAAAATAAAATCCATTGCCTACGACGATCCATTTTTTGAAAACGTATTCGAGAAAAAGCCGACGCAATTAAACTTGCCTGCATTCAGTAAAACGTACACCATTGCCAAAAACACCAATGCAAAACCATTAATTTTTCTTCAAAATGGAGCCACCTTGTTCGCCGCATCTTTGGGTGCACGAAAAAATTACCTGTTTGGCGCTGCCTTAACTCCAAGTTTCGGAACCTTTGTAAGCGATGCGCTCTACTCTACCCTACTTATTCGCGTAGCAGAATTGAGTCAGAACAGTAAAGCCTTGAGTTTCACGGTTGGCGAAGAAAACACGTACCCCTTGCCTTTGCTCGCAAATCCGGAAGAAGCCATTCATTTGAAAAACGAAACCATTGATTTTATTCCGGAACGCATGGAAATAGATGGAAAAACGATTTTCTCTTTGGCCAACGATAATGCATTAGAAGCTTTGAGTCCAGGCGTATTTACCTTAGCCGGAAGCAACAAAATTGCAGAGATTGCATTGAACTATAACCGCGCTGAAAGTAATTGCGAAAGCTATTCGACCGCTGAAATTGAAAATTTATTTGAACTTAGCGGCATCAAAAACGTGAAATTAAATACGCTCGTTAGTGGAGCCAACTTACTAGAAATCAATTTATCCACAACAAAAGAATATTGGAGACTTTGCTTGTTTTTAGCATTACTCTTCTTACTTATTGAAATGGCACTCATCAAATTTATTAAATAAGCTTGCACCAAAATCCGAATATCGTATGAAAATCTTACTCAAACAAGTTGTAATTGTAGATCAGCGCTCGTCTTTTAACCAACAGAAAAAAGACATCTTAATCGACCATGGAATAATTACGCACATTGAAGATGTAATTGAGGACTCGGAAGCCAAAACGATTGCACAAGAAAACTTACACGTGAGTTTAGGTTGGTTCGATTTGAAAGCGAGTTTTGGAGATCCAGGATTTGAACACAAAGAAACCATAGATTCGGGATTGAATTGCGCCGAAGCAGGAGGATTTACACATGTGGCCAATGTGCCAATGGGTATACCCGTAACCGATTCAAAAACGAGCATTGAATACCAACTTTCGAAAGCTTCCACGCACGTGGCGCGTATTCACCCGATTGGCGCTGTAACCAAGAAGCAAGAAGGAACTGAATTAGCAGAAATGTTTGACATGTTTACGGCTGGTGCACGTATGTTTTCGGACGACACACACCCCTTGAGTGCAGGAATTTGTTTTCGCGCTTTAAACTACACCCAAAATTTTGGTGGAAGAATTATGATTTTCGCGCGTAATACGAGCATTGCGAATGATGGAATGGTCAACGATGGATTAGCGAGCGTTAAAACCGGAATCAAGGCTGATCCCTTTATATCAGAAGTAATCGATTTGGAAAAGACAATTTCCATCGCAAAATATACCAACGCCAACCTTCACATCACAGGCGTATCTTGTGCCAAAAGCGTTTCCTTAATTCAACAAGCAAAAAAAGACGGACTCAACATCACGGCAGATGCCCACGTCATGAATTTAGTGTTTACTGAAAATGAAGTTTTAGAGTTTGATACTAATTTCAAGGTGCTTCCAGTGTTACGCACAGAAGAAGATCGTGTTGCCTTATGGAAAGGCTTGAAAGATGGTGTTTTAGATGCGATTGTGAGTGACCATCGTCCAAACGATACAGAAGAAACCGTTTTAGAATTTGACAATGCAAATTTTGGTTCAATCCAATTACAAACCTTATTTGGCGCATTGGGAACTTGCAAAGAATTTGATTTAGCCACGGTCATCTCAAAATTGAGTCATGGACCAAGAGCGGTTTATGGCTTAGACGCGCAAGCGATTGAAATTGGCGCAGCAGCAGACCTCACGCTATTCAATCCAACCCAAGAATGGATGTTTACAACGAAAAACAACCTTTCAAAATCAATAAATTCACCTTTTCTTGATAAAAACTTGATTGGTAATGTTTATGGAGTCATCAATAATAGTAAATTAGCACTCAAAGAAGATTAACCAACACACCCATTATATCCCCTATGAGTTCAAAAACATCCTTTATTGGTTCTTTTTTCAAAGAAATGAAAATGGTTGGCGCATTAGCACCGAGCAGTAAATTTCTTGCCAAGAAAATGTTGAAACACGTTGATTTCGCGCAAGCAAAATTGATTGTAGAATTTGGACCAGGTAATGGGGTTTTTACAAAAATGATTCTTGAAAAAATGTTACCCGACGCACAACTGATTGTGTATGAATTGAACGATACATTTTTCGAGAAACTCAAAAAAGACATAACAGACCCACGTGTTATACTCATTAAAGGATCTGCAGATTCTGTCGCTGATTATGTTAAAACGCATAACCTTGGAGAAGTAGATTACATTATCTCATCACTTCCCTTAGCAAACTTTCCTAAAGCATTAATAGAAAGCATTCTTAAAGCTTCTGACCTTGTTTTAAAGAAAAACGGTAAGTACATTCAATTTCAATATACGCTTACCTCTCGCAGACATTTAAAGAAAAAATTCAAAGACATGTCGTTAAATTTCGCACTCTTGAATTTGCCTCCAGCGTTTGTGTATACGTGCACGAAAAAGTAAGGAAGCTTAAATACCTTTGCAAGACCTCTACTCTTCGTTGTCTAAAATATTTAACTCCTTCATTAACAAAGGTTAACTCAGTTGTTAAATATTCTAGACGCCTCGATTTGAGAAATTGCAACGGTCTTATCACAAGAATTCATGAAGACATATTCTCAATGAAAAAACCAATTTAAATTCCTGAAGCACTTCGGATATTCATTTTTTGAAATTCAAAAAACTTAATAGCAGTTTTGTCTTTAAAGATAGAAGATACTAAATGAAAGGTGATAGTTTAGAAAAGATCTTTAAAATTACTTAACCTTAACTAGCTTCATTAATTTCTCAATACTAGTACGTTGAGAATATATGCCTTGATATTTGTTAGACTTTTCCCATACCAAGTGATATCTTGCCGTTAACAAGGCAACAATGATTGGAATTAACACGATGAAAATAGCTAAAATAATTACCGAAGCAACATCAAATTCAACACCATGTTGGAAGATAATATCGAATAAATTATAAACACCCGTTTTACGGTCGATGATGTTTAATTCTGCGTTGTAAAAATTCTGAACAGCTGGAATGAAAGGTAATTTTAAAACAAGCAAAATCCCAGTATTCAAAACTGAAACTGCAATCGCTCGAAGTAAAATTAAGGTATAACCGTTCATTGACTTTATATTCTTTCGACAAATATACAAAATTCATAGACTAATATTGTTAAAATAGCCTATGAAAATTATAAACAATGGAGCACTGAAAAAAAATACAACTTAAATTGTTGTAAATCAACTAATTACAATATATTCATGCTTTAAACTGTTGATAAACAATCGATTAAAATTGGAAAAAAAGTTATTTTGAGCTTCATAATTTATCCGTTCACACTACTCTTACGCTTCGTGCAGTTCAAAAATACATAACCCAATTTTGGATTATCGGAAAGAAAAACGAGGGTAGCGTGTTTTCTCAAAAGTGCGTCCGTCAGCTGACGGATGAAGGAGCAAAATACACTACAACGAAGTTATTCGCAAGGAGAATAGCAACGTCTAATTCAGCTAAATTTTGAATTATCGGAAAGAAAAACGAGGGTAGCGTGTTTTCTCAAAAGTGAGTGCACTCCTTTGTGCATAAGCGTTGACAAAATACACTACAACGAAGTTATTCGAACCGAGAATTCAAAATTATTAGAAGTCGCCTCCGTCGGATGAAGAAGCCTTCGCCATCTTCTTCTGATCCATAACCTCCATCTTACCGAATTTATACGTTACAGTAAAAAAGAACCTACGTGTCAATTGATTAAAAAGTGCTGATTGCTCTGCCAAGGGTTGATTAATGGAAAACCTAAAGCCTTGCGTTTTTAACACATCACCAACACGCATGGAAACCATCCATTTGCCGGCAAGAAAAGATCTATCCACTGCAATGTCTAACGAACCTAATTGCTGGGCAATTCCTTGCGCCGTAATTATTGGACTGTTGTATCGTCCATTAATGCTAATTGTTGTCGTTTTTTTCCATAACTCGAAGAGCATTCCAACCTTTGTTCCAAACGTTGCACCCGTGCGTGACCACAAATAACTTGAGTTGCTAGCATCCTGATAACTGATAAAGTTTCCGTTTAATGAAGTGTTTACTTTCATCCATTTTGTAAGGCTGTAATTAAACACGATATCGGTTCCGTAAACTGAACTTTTACTAATGTTTGCATACGTTACGGATGACGTTCCATCTGGTTCGAATAATTTAACACGTGCAATAAGATCATTTGTGTAGCGAGCATACACACCTAAATTGAATGTGAATTTAGGCTGTACAAACAAGGTTGACAATTCAAAACTATGAGAAAATTCAGGTTTCAAGTCCGGATTACCTTTTCGTAAATTGTAAGGATCGGAGTAAACCGTAAATGGATTCAAATCTCCACTAACCGGGCGATTTAAACGTCGTCCATAATTGAAAATTAGTTCTCTACCTTTCTTAATTTCATAACTCACCGCCAAGGATGGAAACAACTGAAAATACTCTTTCTTAAACTGCTGATTCGATTTTACGAGCTCCGGCACCCATTTAGCATATTCTGCACGTAACCCTGTTTGATAGGTAAATTTCTTAAACGTATTTTTAAATAACCCATACGCCGAAAACGTATTTTCGTTATAACGGTATTGAAAGGTATTTCCGATATTTGTTATGATATTCTCTAAAGAATCAAGGTTCCTACTTAAAGTATTTTGATTCAATAATCTCCAAGCAGACCTTAAACCAGTTTCAAAACGTTTTTTATCGGTAAATCTTCGCTTATAATCTAAACTAACTTGCCCTTGAATATTTTGCTCACGATTGTCCAAATCTTGCCAATTTGTAGCTGATGAAGCAGGTAATCCGTTAACCGAATTATACCTTTCCTCATATATGCCTTGCGTGTTTTCCGTTCCTTTGACTCCATTTAGATCAATTAAAAACTCACCTTTATCTTGTTTGAGGTCTAATTTATAATTCAAATTAAATTCTAAGGCATTGGTCTGTACAGGATCTATAGAAATTCGATTCCAATCCAACAATAGAATTCCATTAGCATCGTATAACTTATTAGTTAAATTTCCCCATCGGGAACGAACACCGTTGTTGTAAGTAATAGCGGTGCCAATAGTGGATCTCGGGCTGGCGTAATAATCTACCCCCGCTCGCAACACATGGTTTTGATTCAAGTCTGTACCAATTCTGTTTTGATCTAAGGTTGTTATTACAGGTGTTTTCAACTCCAATGTTCCGATGTTATTTCGAAAGCCTTCATAATTTCGGAACGAGTAATTGGCAAAGGAATTGAAACGTTTGTTGCGTGCATTGATAGAAAGACTAGCATTGTACAAATCTCCGGTGGCAGCCGTAGCGGTTACTTGACCATTAACTCCTTTCAAGGTATTTTTCTTTAAGATGATATTGATAAAACCAGTACTTCCATTAGGATCAAAACTTGCTGAAGGATTTGAAATAAGCTCCACACGTTCGATACTACTTGCAGGTAAACTTGCCAGCGCTGCACTCCCATTTGAACCAAAAGCACTCGGCTTTCCATTTACTAGCACCACTACACTTCCTTCACCGCGCAACGAAATTTTACCTTCTTGATCGATGCTCACGCTCGGAATGTTTAGCAAAATATCGCTCAATGTTCCGCCACGAACAGAGGCATCCTTGGCTACATCGTAGGTCTTTTTATCTAAGGTAACTTTATACGCTTCACGATCAGCAGAAATGGTAACGGTTTCCAATTCGTTTTCTTTTTTACTCAAATAAATTATTCCGAAATCTCGACGTTCCTTGTTGCTATTCAACTCTACACCATTCGATCGGCGCAACACATAACCACTTGCAGAAATTTTAACACTGAAATTACCGAAAGGAAGTTGATCTAAATAAAATGCACCTTTTTCGTCGGTGTAAATTCCTCCAACATTGACAGAATCACTGGTTCTATAAACTTTCACTGCCGCAAATTCTATCGGAAGCTTAGTACTATCATCTAAGACAACACCCAACAATACGCCTAATTTCGGAACAGTTACTTGCGCAGACAAAACCGTTACAACATTAAGAAAAACGATTAACAATATATGTTTCATTATGCTTTTGGCTTTATTTTAATAAGAATGAAATAGGATAGAATACTCGTGGCAACAGCCAAGTAACCAATGTATTCGAAGTTATAGTAGACTTTAGTAACCTCATCTTGCACTACGATTGTACTTGCCAACATCACAGCAATCCCACTAAACAATTGTTGCAATGCAGAACGAACAGACATTAATCCTCCACGCTCTTGAGGTGAAGCGGTGGCTATCACGATGGCTGTTCCAGGAATATTTCTACCCCCGGCAAACACGAAGAAAGAAGTAGTAACGATCAGCACCAAAATAATTGGAGTTGCCCCCATTTGGGTAATAAATAAAATGGGAATGCAGGATAAAAGCATCACTACGAGGAACGTCTTTTTTTGTCCGAATTTATCCGAAATGTACCCGATAATTGGTCCGGTAACAAAAGTTAAGGCTCCTCCAATTCCGTACATCCAAACCAATTGTTCTTTCCGGAACCCAACATTATGTACTACAAAATCTGCCAAGTAAGGAATGATCGCAAATTGTCCGAATAAGATTAAGCAACTAAATAACAACGCTAATAATTGGTTTTTCTGGCTTAAGATATTTTTGAAAATTTGAACAAATGATTTGGGCGTAGCTAAAATATGCGACGTCATGGATGGAATGGCCAAAAACAAGAACACCAGTACAATTATGGATAAAAAGATGATGAATAAAAACGGTGCGTGCCATGAAAACTTTAATCCCAAAAGTATCCCTAGTGGAATACCAACAGCGGCGGCAGTGCTAAACCCTGTCATCACAATACCCGTTGCTTTACCTCTGTGTTGCGGGGCTATCAAATCGCCAGTGATGGATAATACCAATGCAGAACTCACACCTCCAAAAAATCCGGCGCAGATTCTAGCAAACACTAAAAACTCGAACGAATCAGCAATGCTACATAAATAGGTTCCTACTATGAACAGTGCATATTGCGAGATTAAAAACTTCTTGCGATCGAAACGATCAATCCATTTTATAGCGATGATACCAGAAATAAATGCGGCAAATAAATAACTTGAAATGGCAATTCCCCACTTCTTTTCATCCATCCCTAACTCTGCTTTAATCGTAGATGCCAAGGGCATTAAAATCATAGATTCTAAGATATTGGTAAAGACAACTGCTGCAAGCAGTATCATTACCGTTAATTCTTTTCTTGACATAATTACTTAAGGAGTAATTTCATGCGGTCACGGTACTCGTACAGTGCAATAGAATGAATAAGTAATAAGATAATTGTTTTGAGTATATTTTCTGGAGCCAGCGTTACATGTAACATTACAATATTAAAGGTAATTGGAACCATAACAATTAACATTAAGAATTCGAAGCGCCTTATCAAAATAGAAATGGCTAATAACCCTTGAATTATGATTACACTTGGATATACATATCCTGAAAATTTCAATGCATCTAAAAATTGCTTTTCCATGGGAGGAGGAGTGTTACTCCAGCCTGGAATCGTTTTCTGTAATACTGCGTAAATCATCCAAGCAGCCAACAAATACTTGTTAATTGTATATAGTGTTTTCATCCTCTTAATTTGTCTAATATAGTTGAAAGCTGTTCAGCTTCTTCGTTGGTAATGTTTTCGGTGAACGGAAA
The DNA here is from genome assembly GCA_043720875.1 of Crocinitomicaceae bacterium. Taxonomy (GTDB): domain Bacteria; phylum Bacteroidota; class Bacteroidia; order Flavobacteriales_D; family Crocinitomicaceae; genus JAYSRU01. Next base: position 2,084 of record JAYSRU010000090.1, on the reverse strand, counting down.
AAGCAGAATAGATTGATCGTCAATTTTTTGCAACACACTCAACCCTTCGGCGGTGATTTCAATCCACAAAACACGTCTATCTTCTTGGCAGGCACACCTTTTTACGAATGATTTTTCAACCAGTTTATCTAGCAGTCTAGTAGTATTGGGTGATTTCTCCAACATACGTTCCTTCATGGTATTTACATTCAAGGCAGATTTTGCACCACGAAGAATACGTAGAATATTAAACTGAGGCATGGATAAGTCGTAAGCACCAACGATTTCATTTTGCTTTTGCAGCATCCAATTGTTGGTATACCTTATATTAATTAAGGCTTTATGCTTTGCGTCTTGAAAGTTTGCGTTTATTATCTCTTCAATTTTCATATCGCTTGTAAAGATACGAAATAAAGTTACCTAGGTAGTAGATTCAGGTGTAAATAAAATTTGATTTTGGAGCGTATTCATATAATACGATATTCCTCCACCAAAAACAAACCAGCCCATAGTTCCAAGGTGGAAAATTTCTATTTTTTCATATTCAATCTCTTGCGCGGCAATTGGTCTTTTCTAATATAATAAGATAAATTCAAATAAATACCATTACCATATTTAACATAATTTCCACCAATGTAACTATTCATTAAAAATGAAAAATTGATAGACATATTATTATATATGTTTCTCCCAACACCTAAGCCAACGCCAAAAAAATGTGATGTTCTGTTATAATGTTTTCCATCTGGTTGTACCCCGTATACATTAGCATTGGGATATTCAATATTCGAGTAGCCCCAAACACTTTGCATTGCATATTCTACCATGGGAAAAATAAAATTTTTGTTTTTCCCAAAAAAATAATACCTTGAATAGATTGATAATCGATTGATATTAAAATTATTTACTTTGCTATTGAAAGCATAAGAATAGCCATCCAATACACCTATTGAAAACCTATTTTTAATAAAAAATTCATATCCTAATTGAACTCCTGGAATATAAGAAATATCATCTGAATCTTTCGCAAATGCAAATGATGGCCATGTGCTAATGCAATGCGCTTGCTCTGAAAAACGAAACCAGCCTTTAACTGTATCTGCTTTAGTTATTTTTTGATATTTAGTCTCATTTTTACCGCTAACCAACTGTTGTCCAGCTACATTAAAAATTAGAAAAACTAAAAAAATCAAAAAAAGAAAAGGTTTCATATTATTACGAAAAAAAAGGCTCATTGTTTTCACAACGAGCCAAAATTAATTAAATACTTGATTCTGCATCATTTGCCATAGACAAGGCACCTAAATCCAATAGAGTAGTAGGATTTGATGAAAAAACCGCAGCACTTTTACCTTTCCATACTCTACCAGAATACAAAATTGAAAGTCCTACCAAACGTACACTTTCTGCTCTATTATTAAATGCAAAGAAATTAGGAATTGGAACAGGTGATAATATTCTAGTGGTTCCAGAACCATTTGAATTATCATACAAAACGCCTGTTCCTTTCTCTAACATTATAGGCGGATTAAAAGATGATAAATACGTGTTAAATTCATCAGAATAAACAGTTTCATCATTTTCGATACGCACATCATCACCAGTGATAATAGCCAACTCTCTTGCCCCTCTCGTAAAATCTATTGTATAAGAAACGTTGGCATACTTTTTTGGATATAAATTTGCGAAATCCAAAGCAGCTTGTTCATTTTCAAAATAAGTAACAACTAAATTTGCACTTTCGGTTGAAACAGGCTCTACAAATATAAAACCATCCGGATCATTTTCAAAAATACTTTTATCAATTATTGCCCCAGTAGAATTTTGCCATCTAACACTTGGAGACAATGCTGTTTTAACAGGATTTTGAGTAGATACATCTACTGAATTTTCTATTTTTTTTTGACAACTCATAACACTAACTACAATAACAAAACTTAAAATCAATTTTCTCATCTTATATTTTTTTTCATGCATTTCACTTTAAAGTGGAAATCATAACTTACGTAAATTACACAAAAACGCTAACAAAAAAAAAAAAACGATGACATTTCCTAATCATTCAACAACTAATTTAAAAAAAACATCAGTTATCCACCAAAAAA
>JAYSRU010000089.1:0-5227 GCA_043720875.1 Crocinitomicaceae bacterium | reverse complement strand
GAATAGTCTAGAATTGTTCCTATCCCAAATTTTGCCAATGTTGCAATTTGCTCATCACATTCAGCAATGGTTTCACCTCCACAAAATTGTTTGAATATTGTCTTTTTGATAATCCCTTTGATTGGCAGTTTAATTTTTAGCGCTAACGGTGTCGCCCATTTACCTATTTTAACCATTATCGGTGATCCAATAATTTTAAAAAGCCAAAAAGCGCGTTTTAAATCTGAATTTGACTTACTTTTGAAGGCAATTTCTGTGTTTTCGAAAGATATCATTTACAAATTTAATGTCTTTTAGCAAAAGGCAAGCAATGTAGTGGATAACTTCTATCAATTTAAATTAAATAAAGATTAAATGTCTCTAGAACAAAGCATTAGTAGTCCAATAGAATTTGGGAATTTAGGCGCGGCTGCTTTTGAAAATCAACTCACATTATTAAAAGCGAGTAAATTCATACTTTTTTGTGATGAAAATACCAAAGCCTCTTGTGCTGAATATTTGATTACCAATTATGAGTTACTCTTTTTTGCAGAAATTATTGAAATTCCATGTGGTGAAGAAAGCAAAAGCATTGAAATCTATGTACAACTTCTTGAAACACTGGCTGAATTGGAAATAGACCGGGATGCTGTTATTATTAATATTGGTGGTGGAGTTGTTACTGATTTAGGTGGTTTTGTTGCTGCTACTTATAAACGCGGAATTCGCTTTATCAATATCCCAACATCTCTTTTAGGGATGGTTGACGCAAGTATTGGTGGAAAAAATGGAATAGATCTAGGTGCTTTAAAAAATTTAGTTGGCACCTTCAATTTACCTGTTGCAACTTATATTGACGAACATTTCTTAGATACCTTACCAGAACTTGAGTTAAAAAATGGTTACGTCGAAATGCTTAAACATGCTTTGATTTCTAGTGAAAAAACTACCAGCGAACTCATCTCGTTTGAACCAACTGAACTGATTCAAATTAAGAAACATTTACAAGCATCCGCAAATGTGAAAATCAACATTGTTGCGCAAGATCCTAAAGAAGCAAACATACGGGCTAAACTAAATCTAGGTCACACGAGTGGCCATGCAATTGAAAGTTTTGCTTTGGAAAATCATCATCCATTTTCACATGGGTATGGTGTTGCTTTAGGCATCCGCATTGCCTTTAGACTTTCAAATTTAAAATTGGGATTAGCACCTGAAAATTATGCCGCTGTAGATAACTATTTAGCAAATCATTATCCAACCCCATCTTGGATCAAAGCAAATACCCATGCAATATTGAATAAGCTTAAATATGACAAGAAAAATCAAAATGGTAAACTGAAATTTGTGCTACTCCAAAATATTGGTACGGCTTCCTTTGGACATGAGATAAGTTTAATAGAGGTTGAGTCTGCATTCAATGCTTTATTTGAGTGCTAATTCAGTTTTATACCTTCGATATTTGTAACTTATTTATCATTCTCGCTTATTATTTTATACTTTGAATAGGGTTGCTCTTTCAAATATTAAATTACTTTTGACATAGTCGCCATACTACAAACCATTAAAAATTAAGCACATGACCACAAAAAGCATAATAGTATCCGCGTTTTCCTTAGCGCTGTTTGCAAGTTTCAGTTTTAAAACAACCGAACCAATTCAAGAATATTCTCTGGCAGATGCGATGGCAAAGAAACTCATAACTTTTACTCCAAAAGCAACCGGTACTTATGGAGCTAGTTCAGTTTTACTCGACATCGTATCGTTAACAAAAGATCCCATTAAAGTAAAACTTCCAGCTGGAACTATTTTTGACGCGCCCGAAGAAGGAGATCAAGATTTTATTTTGATGGAAGAACTTATGGTTAGTTTAAAACCAAGTTTACCACACAAACAAAAAGTGAACGGATTTTGCATGAACAAATCTGGAAGCGTTCCATCACTCAATACCACTTTTGCGCTAAAAACAGAATCAAGAAAAAACTTAGTCGCACTCAAAACATACATGACTGGAAAAAAAGTTGGACCCTCTACGATGCAAGATGCGGTTTGGGTTTTAACCAATAATTCGTCCATCGCAAACATAGATGGCCAGCCCGCAAAAGTTGTGGGTGAGCTTAGAGACTACCTTGCAAAATTAACGGGTCAAGAAAACCCTTGGCATACGGCCGTTCAACAAACGCAAGTTGTGAATCAACAAATAGTATCCACACCTGTTCAAATTACTGGATCTATCGATCTATTAGTAAAAAAAGACGATGTGATTTATGAAGAGATCGTAACGAGTGCTGGAGTTGTGAAAGAAAAAACACAAACTATCACTACAAAAAGAGATTCGCAGTTAAATTACAAATTCAGAATTATGGTGCGTGGATGGGCTTCAGACAAATACAAAGTAAACGTTTACCATAACAACAAAGTGGTTAAATCTTATAATTTTGATGTTTAGGACCGGTAAAAAAGCTTTTAACTCATCGTTATATCAAAAACACAATCCACTCACTAACAAGGGTTAACTCATAAATTACATTTTCGAAAAGCCTCGATTTACCTTCGGTGAGATCGCTTCGCTAAGTTAAGACTTTTGAAACGGTCTTGCTTAAAAAAACTCGGCATAACTCTACGCCCTTGATAGCAGCGGCATCTTCCGATTTTTCATCGGAAATATAGCGGAAAGCAAGAATAGGTGCAAAAAAAAAATCAAGACGAATAATCTTGATTTTTTTAGTTTTATATGCTCCTTATTTTTTTCTAAAATATACTCTAACCGGTACCCCTTGGAAATCAAATTTCTCGCGTAATCTGTTTTCTATATATCTTTTATAGGCTTCTGGAACGTATTGCGGCAAATTACAAAACAATGCAAACGACGGTGCATGCGTAGGTAATTGCGTCACAAACTTAATTTTAATATATTTTCCTTTAATTGATGGTGGTGGATTGTCTTGCACAATTTTCAATACCACTTCATTCAACATGGATGTAGGAATCTTACGGATACGGTTATGGAAAACGCGCATCGTTTCCTCCAAAGCTTTGTGAATACGTTGCTTCGTAGTGGTTGATGTAAAAATAATAGGAACATCATTATAAGGCGCTAAATCATGGCGTAATTTCTCTTCGTAATCTTTTGCGGTATTCGTTTCTTTATTCTCGACTAAATCCCATTTGTTTACAAGAACAACTACACCTTTGTGATTTTCTTCAATCATGTAATAAATGTGGAGGTCTTGCTTTTGAAGGCCTTCAGTTGCATCAATCATGAAAATACAAACATCAGAATTTTCAATTGTTCTAACTGATCTCAAGGTTGAATAGTATTCAATATCTTCAATAACTTTCGCTTTTTTACGAATTCCCGCGGTATCAACCAACATGAAATCGAATCCAAATGCGGTATATCTTGTATCAATCGAATCGCGCGTAGTACCAGAAATATCGGTAACAATGTTACGTTCTTCATTGGTCAACGCATTTACAAAAGATGATTTTCCAACATTTGGTTTACCAACCACCGAAATACGCGGCAAATCATTTGGACGAGGATCCTCTTCTATGTTGAAGTGCTTAACGATATCATCTAAGATTTCTCCCGTTCCTGATCCATTAGTTGCGCTCAAATCATATACATCGCCTAATCCAAATTCATAAAACTCTGATGAAAGTCCTACACGTGCAGTATTATCAACTTTGTTAGCTACTACATATACTGGTTTTTTGGATTTTCTCAATAAATGAGCAACCACTAAATCCATTTCTGTAATTCCAGCCATCACGTCTACCATAAACAGGATGACGGATGCTTCTGAAACTGCAATTTCTACTTGTTTACGAATTTCACCTTCAAAAATATCATCCGACCCTTGGATGTAGCCACCCGTGTCAATTACTGAAAATTTATATCCGTTCCATTCACCTAAACCGTAAAGTCTGTCACGCGTTACTCCGCTTACTTCTTTTACAATTGCTTGGTTAGACTCTGTGAATCTATTAAAAAGGGTCGATTTCCCTACATTCGGGCGCCCTACTATGGCTACAATATTATTCATGAGTTGTATCCGTATTTTTTGAGTTTATTATCCGAGGTTCTCCAGTCTTTATCTACCTTAACAAAGGTTTCTAAAAAAACTTGGGACCCCACAAATGCTTCAATATCTTTTCTAGCTTCTTGTCCGATACGTTTTAGCATATCGCCTTTATTGCCAATAATAATTCCCTTTTGAGAATCACGTTCAACCACAATAACTGCTCGAATATGAATGATTTTTTCTTCTTGTTTATATTCTTCAATTTCAACTTGACAAGAATAAGGAACTTCTTTTTGACAATGAATGAAGATTTTTTCACGAATCATTTCCGAAATAAAGAAACGCATAGGTCTGTCCGAAATGTCTTCTTTATCAAAATAAGGAGGATTTTCTGGTAACAATTCAATAATTCGTTCCCAAATTGGTTCCAAATTAAATCCGTGTAATGCCGAAATTGCAAAAACTTCGCAACCCGGAATTTTTTCACTCCAATATTTGATACGTTCCATAACTTTGGCTTGATCGCCAAGGTCAATCTTATTGATCAGCACCAACTTTGGTACTTTCAATTTTTGAATCCGTGCCAGAGTTGCCTCATGGTTCATTTCGTTTTCAAAAATATCGGTAATGAATAATAAAATATCCGCATCTCTCAGCGAAGATTCAACAAAATTCATCATTACCTCATGCAATTTATAGGCTGCATTAACTACCCCTGGCGTATCAGAAAATACTACCTGATAGTCTTCCTCATTTACAATACCATGAATTCGGTGTCTTGTAGTTTGTGCTTTTGAGGTAACAATGGAGATCTTCTCGCCAACCATTTTGTTCATAAGTGTAGATTTTCCAACATTCGGGCTACCTACAATATTTACGAATCCAGCTTTGTGCGACATTTGTATTTATTTTATTTAATATTCGTTTTCCTCTTCATTTTATAAAAAGGAGTGCAAAGATACGCTTTATATGCGGAAACATTCCAGATACGTTTGTATTAATGCAGAATTAAAGTTAATTTTTACCATTTCAAATAGATATCAAGGCATTGAAAATCTGACTTTTGCCCTTACTTCAACCACAGAACACACGATAATTTCAAACTTATTTTTAAAAACTACGCCAGAACTCAATAAAAACAGTATCTTTGCACCGCACAACAAATCATATTTGTTTTGATTAGAGTGCGAGGTGGAGCAGTTGGTAGCTCGTCGGGCTCA
>JAYSRU010000088.1:0-1880 GCA_043720875.1 Crocinitomicaceae bacterium | reverse complement strand
TGATTTGGATGTTGCTTTTGCAACGGAATATAGTGGTGGTTTTGATGTGGTGATTGGGAATCCGCCTTATGTTAGGGTTCAAAGTTTAAAAGAATTTTATTTTGCGCAGACTTTATTTCTTGAAAAAGAATATATCGCAAATAAACAACAAATTGGCTTATGTGGTTTTTTAACTCCTTTGAATCTGCCAAATGGTGTTTGTTTCGGTTGGTTTTTATATAAGCAATTGCGTTTTCTAAATAGGTATCTGTAGCCAGATAACCTGGCATCGGACTGATATCGCTCCAAACCAATTCATCCAACTGCGCAAAGAAAAATTTCTGCGACCACAGCGCTTCTCCAATGGGTTTAAACCCATTGAACTGATACAAATATGAACTTTTGCCTTTCAACACTTTTGCGATGCTCGTCACTTTTTCCTCCTCACAAACTATAATCAAATGAACATGGTCTTTACAAATATTGTATGCCACACAATTATAATTATTTTCTGTAATTATTTGTTTAAAAATTTTGGTTAGTTCAATTTCATGCTCTAAATCAAGCTCCACAGCTTCACCTTTTTCTACCTTATATTCAATCATTCTCAGCGAAACACGGCTGTTGTGTGTCGTAAAAACCAAATGAAAAGCCTTCTTGATTTTTTCTTTAAACACTTGTGGAAATTCATTTTGCCAATGAAACGCTTTGTCGCCAGCAACGGCAACATCATCAATCAAAGAATTGCCACATTTTATATTGTTATTCAGACTGTTTAATTTTCTGTTACGCTGTGCGGTGCGCAACCATAACGAAAGTTTGGCAATCTCTACACTCTCTTCATTAAGGTCAACACCAAAAAGGTTATTTTCTAAAATACTTCCTTCTACATCGCTCAATACCAACGCATCTCCAAATAGTTTGGCTTGCAGTTCATCTACATATTTATGTTCGGCAATTAAAAATTCTAACGCTTGGTTTAAAAACGCACCACTGCCACAAGCTGGGTCAACAATGGTGAGTTGCAACAACCAGTTACGGTAATGGTCTAACGTTTCTTTTAAGTTTTTTTTGGTTACAACCGTTATTTTTTTGTCGGTTACATATTTGGTTTCGTCCAGCGCAAGTTCAACTTTTTTTTCTTCACACAGTTTACCAACGGTGTTGTCAACTATATATTTGGTAATATATTTTGGTGTATAGAAAACGCCGTCTTTCTTACGCTTGGTTTTTGTTTTATCGAATGAACTTGTCGAAATTTCCAAAGGTTTTGTGGTTTCCAATGGGTTTGTGGTTTCCAATGGGTTTAAACCCATTGTACTTTGATGCACTAACTGGGCATTCATTTCGTCTATTTCGTTCAGCGAATTTTCAAAAATATGGCCAAGAATGTTTACATCAACTTCACTTTCAAAATCATAATCGCTTAGTTTTCGTGTATGCTTAAAAAGCAAATCGTCGTTTATGGCAATGTTATCAAGCAAATCATCTGGCTGAAACAAACCGCCATTATATGCATAAATATCATATTGCGCGGTGACAATTTCATTGGTGTGCTTTCCAAAAGCTGGCAAGGTTACCCTTGCACCAGTATTCAGATCATTAAAATACATTTTATATCTATCGTACAACGATATCGGAATTCGCGCTTCACGAAGTTTTTGCCATTCTAGATTGATGCTAAAAATTAAATTGGTGGGCAATAATTGCCTGTCTTCAGCAAAGAAGATAAACAAAAACCTATCAAGTAGTTTTTGGGTTTTCTTAAACAGTTCGAGTTGGTTGTATTGCGGGTTGATTTGCACAATATCCGTAAACAATTCTTTTCTAAATGTAGAATAATCTTTGTACAGCTCTTTTGTAATCTTGTCTTCGTTGGAAACGCTTTCGTATTTTATTTT
>JAYSRU010000087.1:0-5274 GCA_043720875.1 Crocinitomicaceae bacterium | reverse complement strand
ATAATTAGTGCGTATTATAAGGTTTACAATACATTAGGATATGGTTTTTTGGAAAATGTTTATGAAAATGCACTAACAATAGAAATGGAAGCCATGGGCTTGAGTTGTGAAAAACAAAGGCAGATAAAAGTCCATTATGAATCTCATTTGGTAGGCATATATTATGCGGATATTTGCGTAAACGATAAAGTTATCCTTGAATTGAAAGCAACAGAAAGACTAGCAATGGCACATGAAGCACAACTTTTAAACTATCTTAAGGCAACAAGCATAGAAATTGGGTTGTTACTTAATTTCGGAAAACAAGCAGAATTTAAACGAAAAATATTCACTAACCAACTCAAATAACAAAACTATCCGTCAAATCTGCGCAATCCGTGTTCAATTGAGGAAGCAACGCGACGAAACAACTAAAAAACAACAAAAAATACCCGTCATATCTGTGCAATCCGTGTTCAATTGAGGAAGCAAAGCGACGAAATAACTAATAAAACAACAAAAAATATCCGTCACATCTGCGCAATCCGTGTTCAATTGAGGAAGCAATGCGACGAAATAACAAACAACAAATGGAAGAAATTAAAGACATAGCAATAGATCTGAAAAGCGAACCCATGAACGAAATGCTTTCGCATCCTCCCTCATGGATTATTCGTTCGGGTAATGGGCTTTTTTTATTGGTTTTAGCCCTCATGATTGGTCTATCGTGGCTCATTGAATATTCAGACGAAATCAAAGGAGAAGTAACCGTAACAACTGCTCAACCTCCCATTGAATTGAGCAATCAACTTTATGTACAATTAAAATCTATTGCAGTAAACGATCAACAAAACGTAACAAAAGGACAATTGCTTGTGCAATTCGATAACCAAGCGAAAACCGAAGACATTGAAAAAGCGAATCGTTATCTTGATGAAATAGCTTTACTGAACTTGCAAAACGAAACATCAATTCCAGTTTATTCCGAGAACTTACAATTAGGAACTTTTCAAGAACCTTGGACAACGCTCGAAACACGAATTATTGAATGGAACAGCACCTTTCAATCCAATGTTTTAAACGAACAATTGTTATCCATTCAACGTGAAATATCCTACCGAGAACGGTTACAAACCATAGCAAGCAGGCAACTAAAACTGTCTGAAAGTGAATATGCACTTATTGCAGAAGAATTACAATCTAGTGAGCGTTTAGCGCAAGAAAGTGCAATTTCAAAACAATCCCTTAATCAAGATAAACGCTCCGAAACTCAAGCCATGCAAGGCGTTCAATCTCAAAAAGAACAATACGTACAAAACCTCATTCAATTGAATACACTACGTAGTCAATCACTTCAATTGAAACACGACAATGGGCAAAAAGCACAACAATTGTTATCAGCGATTAACATTGCATGTGTGACATTGAAAAATCAGTTCATTGAATGGGAGAAAAGTGCAGTTTGGATTGCTCCCTGCGATGGAAAAGTACTGTTCAATAAACAATTACAAATCAATAAATTTTATGGCGCAAACCAAGCTACCTTGGTTGTTGTGCCGAATGGAAATAGTTACATCGCAACCGCAACAATTGAAAGCGTTGGAGCAGGAAAAGTAAAAATTGGACAAAAAGCATTCATTGAATTGTCGGATTACCCAACGGGAGAATTTGGAATGTTGGAAGGTAACGTAATTCATATTACACAAATAGATAAAGAAGGAAAATATGAGCTTAGAATTAGGCTTCCAAAACAACTGAAAACAACCTATAAAAAGCAAATTCCGCTAAAAGCACAATTGAAAGGAACAATAAAAATCATTACCAAAGGAAAACGCTTGTTAGAACGGTTTTTTGAGAAGCTAACGGATCTTGTAAAATGAAAAAACTAACCATCATTCTTCTCATTTTTTCGTCTTTACTTTCTAGTATTTCTTTTGCCCAAGAACCAATTACCTTGCAACAATGCTTGGATTTGGCTTCACACAATGCGCTACAATTTGTGAAACAAGACTCAGAAATTAAAAATGCGCTATTGAATCGAAAATATCACCCATTTAGTTTACTTCCAAATTTGAGTGCCTCAACGGGTGTCAATACATCATTTGGGCGCAGGGTTGATCCATTCACCAATACATTTGCAACAAGTGCAGTTAATTCTCAATCATTTGGTTTAAACTCTGGAATGACCTTGTTTAACGGCTTTCGTTATTTTTCGAATCGAAAAACGTTTGATTTTACAGTGCTTCAACAAGAACTATCGCTCCAAACAAAGCAAAACGAACTCCACATTCGAGTAATTGAAACCTATATTGATTTGTGTAAACAAACGGTTCAGTTGGAATTTTCAAAAGTTAGAATTGAAAAATACAAGCAAATACAAGCGATTCAACTGTTGTTAATTCGTGGAGGAAAAATTGCTTCCGTAGATACATTGAAAAGTCGTAATTCATTACTGAATGAAGAAGTATTACTTTCAAAACTTGGATCTGAAAAACGACTCAAAAACCTTCAATTGAATTTTTTGATTGGTGTTCCACTTTCAACAAATCATTTATTTGTGTTGCGTTCTGTTTCTGAAATTACAAGCCTTCCAAAATATGCAGAAAGTTTTGAAATTGAAAAACTAGCTATTGAATTACAACTCAACCAAACGCAAATGAACGCTGATAGGTCAACTATTTTGCCCACACTTTCATTAAATGGAAATCTTGGTACTGGATTTTCAACCAACAACAAAGACTATTCGCAGTTAGGAAATCCCACCAAACCATACAACACTCAAATAAATCAAAACTTGTATGAAGGAATCGGGTTTTATTTAAGTATTCCACTTTTTAGCCGTGGCGCTTGGTTTAAAACCAAAGAACTAAATCGTGTGAAAGAAAGTGAATTAACACAATTCCAGCAACTAGCTGAACTTACACTTGAAATGAAGAAAATGGAACGTGAACAGCAATTACTTGCCAAAAAAGCGGAGTTATTGCAGGTGGAACAAATCAGCGCAAACCTTCAATTAATTTACGATAAAACGGTATTGTTGTACAAGGAAGGGCGAACTACGTATACCGAAGTTGAAACAACTTTTTTAGAATGGCAAATGAAATTGGTGGAAAGTGAAGGAATGAAATTAGATTGGGAAAAAATGAAGTTGTGCATATAAAATTTTAGTAACGATAGGTAAGGAAAAATGAACTCAGTTTGAAGGATTATTTCAACGCTCTAAAATATTTTACCCGGATTCAAAATAGCATTAGGATCGAATACATTTTTAATCGTGCGCATCAGGTTGAGTTGAACTTCGTTAAAGGCAATATCCATGTATTCTTTTTGAACCATTCCTATTCCATGTTCTCCAGATAGCGTTCCTCCTAAGCGTACCACTTCCGTAAATAATTCACGAATAGCAATTGGAAGCTCGTTTTTCCATTGGTGATCTGTTAAATCGCCTTTCAAAATGTTTACGTGTAGATTACCATCTCCGGCATGGCCATAGCACACGGATTTAAAACCATATTTTGCACCAATTTCTTTTACCGCTTTCAGTAGTTTGGGTAATTCATACCTCGGAACAACGGTATCTTCTTCTTTATAAACAGAACTTACTTTTACTGCTTCGCCCACTTTTCGACGAATTTTCCAAAGGCTATCTTTCTGTGCTTGGGTTTCTGCAAATAGTATTTCATCTGTTTCAAATTGTTCCAAAACCATCATGATTTTTTCACAATCTTGCATCAAAACATCAGGGTCAAAACCATCCACTTCAATCAACAAATGAGCTTCGTGATTTTCTTTTAATTCAATAGCACTATCTTTTTCAAATGCCATAGTGAACGCAATGGCATCACGTTCCATAAATTCCATTCCACTAGGTACAATTCCAGCTTTAAAGATTTCACCAACCGCTTCACATGCTTTTTGGGCATCATAAAATGGAACGAGCATGAGTAAATTATGGGTAGGGTGGGTAAGTAGTCTTAGTACTATTTTCGTTACAATTCCAAGCGTTCCTTCACTTCCCACAATGAGTTGGGTTAGGTTATATCCTGTGGCATTCTTTAGAACATTCGCACCTGTCCAAATTACTTCACCAGTGGGTAAAACAACTTCAAGATTTAAGACGTAATCTTTGGTTACGCCATACTTAACCGCCTTGGGTCCACCACTATTTTCGGCAATGTTACCCCCGATAAAACAAGATCCCTTACTGGCAGGATCTGGTGGGTAGAACAATCCAACTTCTTTTACTGCGTTTTGTAATGCTTCTGTAATAACACCAGGTTCTGTTGTAACTTGATGATTATTTTGATCAATGTGAACTATTTTATTGAACTTTTCCATCGTTAAGACTATGCCTCCATGAATGGGTAAGCATCCTCCACTAAGTCCTGTACGCGCTCCTGACGGAGTTACGGGAATACATTTTAGGTTACAATACGTAACAATACTTGAAATTTCTTCTACAGTTTTAGGTCGCAATACTAACTCAGGAGTGAATTGAAAATCTTCCGTGTGATCATGTCCGTATGCTGACCGTTGCTCTTCCGATTCAATAACTTCGATTTGAAGTGATTTGAAAAAATCAATATGTTCATTCGATATTTTAGTATACGTTTTAGTCATGATCAGCTCACTCAGAATTATTTTTTAATCAATTTAATGGTTTTGTTTTGCGTTCCATTGTTCAATTGTAGGAAATAGAAGCCTGACGATAAATGATCGGTTGTAAGAACACTTTTATCAGTGCAAATGCCTTGCATTAAATTTTTTCCAGCATTATCGATTAAGGTATAGCTAAGTAATTCATGGTTTTCACTTTCTAATACCAATACATCGTCAAACGGATTTGGGTAAAGTTTTACATGTTGAAGTTCTTCCACTTCTTTTAGAAATACTAAATTGTAAACGGTTGGTATTCCATTGGATGTGGGAAATTGATCGTTTGATCCAATTTTCACTATTAAAACGTTAGCACCACCAATTCCTGTTGATCTGCCACCAATAAAAATTGCACCCCCATCTGAAGTGGGAATAATCTGACCTGGTGAATCATCTCCAGTACTTGAGTAAGAAGCACTAAACCCATCCCACCCAACGTTAAAATGATGGCGGTATATTAATAAGTCCATTCCTCCTGGAAATGCTGGAATAATAGAAGAGTTGGTTTGGACAACGGTGTATAACTTGTTTTGTGTGCCATAGTGGGTCACAGCTGCAAAATAATCGTCATCTGGTAAAGCTTCATAACCAGTGAAATTGAAAGTTAAATTCGGGATTAGAGTAACTGAATAAGAATCA
>JAYSRU010000086.1:0-1889 GCA_043720875.1 Crocinitomicaceae bacterium | reverse complement strand
ACGCATTTAACGCGACGTATGGCTTTATACCTTTCCCCAGAGTTGACTATGATTACGCACAAATACCAAATGAAATTCCTGTAAACGTAAACGCTAATAATATAACCGCACTCAACCTAGCGAAGAATTACTTATACCTAATTGGTGCGAGCTTTGCATCAAAGGAGGAAATGCTTTTAAAAATTCGAGCAACAAATTACGATGCAATAATTATTGACTTGTTTTATGAAGATCTTGCATTCACGCATGCAGAAATCATGAGTTTGAAAACGAAAGCAAATGGTGGATCTCGTTTGGTAATCGCGTATATGAATATTGGTGCTGCAGAAAAATACCGCTATTACTACAAAAAAGGCTGGGTACGTCATATTCCAACATTTCTAAAACGCAGGTACAAAGGTTATAAAGATGAAACTTGGGTGAAATTTTGGGATAAGAGGTGGAAGAAAATAATCTACGGCAATGATGAAAGCTACACTAAAAAGATTATAGACGCCGGGTTTGACGGCACATACTTAGACAACATTGAGGCGTATTATTTTCTATATTACAGAGATAAGTAATAAGTGAACGTTAAGTTTTGTATTAAACCAATCTTAGGTTACTTTATTTTATCCCAGAATAAATAGTAGCAATCCCGCCCGAAACCATTTTACTTTCAACATCCTTGTACCCAACTTTTTTAAGAATATCAATCATTTCTTGTCCTTCTGGAAATGCAGCCACCGATTCTGGTAAATATGCATATGCGTTTTTATCCTTCGATATTCGTTTTCCAAAAAATGGAATAACATA
The DNA here is from genome assembly GCA_043720875.1 of Crocinitomicaceae bacterium. GTDB lineage: Bacteria > Bacteroidota > Bacteroidia > Flavobacteriales_D > Crocinitomicaceae > JAYSRU01. The sequence goes on along the minus strand of JAYSRU010000086.1, from coordinate 1,094 downwards.
TTTACTATAAAAAGTGAATGTTTGTTTGATAGGAAATGTTTTAGGTTTTGAAAATTCAAGGATTACGATTTTTCCATTAGGACGAACAACGCGCAACATTTCCGCTAAACCTACTTCTAAATGCTCAAAATTACGCACACCAAAACCAACAGTCACTGCATCGAAATAATTATCTTCAAAATTAAGGTTTTCTGAGTCACCATTTTGCATCGAAATTACCTTGTCAAAACCTTTTTTCCTCATTTTAACCCTGCCAACCTCAAGCATGCCATCCGAAATATCTAACCCAACCACTTCGGAAGGGTTCAACTTTAAGCTAGCAATAGCAAAATCTCCGGTTCCCGTGGCAATATCAAGAATGCGTTTTGGAGCTATTGATTTCAATAAATTAATTGATTTTCTTCTCCAAATGTGATCGATTCCCAAGGATAAAAAATGGTTTAAGAAATCATACCGTTTTGAAATATTGTTAAACATTTCGGCAACTTCTTCCTTTTTAGATTTTGAAGCATCATTATAAGGTTTGACTATCTTTCTTTCGCTCATAGCTTTAATTTTTCGATCATTTAGGAAACTCTGTTCCATAATATTGTTCAATCTCATTCATTAAAAGTGCTTTCGAAATCGGCACTACTCCACTTTGTTCGCACACCAAGCCTCCCGCCAAATTTGCTAGGCCTGCAATTAACTTAGGTTCTAACTTACAGCACAAAGCTAATGTAGCAACACTTATCACTGTATCACCGGCACCACTTACATCTGCAATGCTTCTAATGTGTGCTTCAATATAATCAGTCTGTTTTCCATTTTTAATGAATACACCGTGTTCTGAAAGTGTAATAAAGGTATTTTTACACTGAATTTTATTCTCCAAAGCCACAACAGCTTTTTCAAATGCTTGCTTATCGGTGATGTCAAAATTAACTTCTAAACCTTCTTTTAACTCCTTTAAATTTGGTTTAAATAAGTCTACGCCAACGTAAGCGAAAAAATTGTCTTTTTTAGGATCTACTGTGGTTAGGATGTTTTCCTTTTCGCACAATTCAATCATCGCTCGAATTCCGCTTTCAGTAAGCACTCCTTTATTATAATCT
>JAYSRU010000085.1:0-44952 GCA_043720875.1 Crocinitomicaceae bacterium | reverse complement strand
AACCATGTTCACGCGGGTTCCATTAATATTGATGTCGTGAAAACAAGTAGGACCTTTTCCTGAATATTGGGTTGATTTTAGTGAATCACCATTTGTTCTTAAGGTCATCATAAAAGCTTTGAGATTCAGAGAGTCTTGATTCCAAGTTTGACCAACGATCAAGACAGTATCTAGATTCCATTGTTGAACGCCAAAAGCAATATCTGTTCCTGCTGTACCGTATGAGTTCGACCAAAGCGTGTTTCCATTTTTATCTGTCCGAACTATAAATAAATCTTCTGCACCGTGACCTTGGCTTTTTGTCTCACCCACCAACAACATACCAGTATCTGCTAACATGATTGCGTCATGTAGGTTCTCCCATTGTAACCCACCGAAAGTTTTCATCCATTCTTGCGTCCCATTTTCATCCGTTTTAACCAACATGAAATCATATCCTCCTGCCCCAAATGAGTTGGTAACACCAGAAATGTAATAGCCATAATTTGGTACGTGATTTACGCGCATTCCCCAATCCGTCTCTGTTCCGCCATAACTTTTAGACCATTTGTAAATTCCATTACTATCTATTAATGCCAGAAATGCATCAGATGGGCCTTCATTAAAACTACTTGAACCCCCAGTTAAAGCATAGCTGCTATCGGGTAATTGGCAAATACCTTTACCATAATCATAACCATTATTTGTATAAATGTTGTTGAACGTGATGAACTGTGCAAACGTGAACTTACAGATGCTTAAACAAAAAAGGAGTGTGATTTTCATAATTTTAATGCTGCTTTAAATACGATTGATTGCCCATGTGCATTTTTTGAAATTAGTCCATAGAGGTTTTCCGAACCAAGACTGATAGTTAGTTTTTTAAGGTGTAAGTTCGAGTATAAACCAGAGCGATATCCGCCAAATCCACCATAAGAAGCTTGAAATCCTGTTGACCAAATTTTTAATGGCCTCCAATGAATTCCAGCAAATACATTAGGAACGAATGAAATTGTGGGCATGATACGAATACCACAAAACAGTTGAAATTTTTGAAGCGAATTGGCATCTACAATTTTTGCAAATTGAATGAGTGCAGGTAAGGCAACCACTTTTGCGTTGCGGTGATACGTAATACCTAAACTATCTAGCCATGCTGCACCATCTTTCTTTAGTAATGAAGAATCTAGTAACTGGTTAAATGTAAGTCCGTTATAAATATAACTAGAGTCAATGCTATATTGATTCACAACTGTGGGTACTGCAAAACCCAAGTTGGAGGCATAAAGTTGTACCCAAGCACGTTGGTTGGTTTTACCCCATTCTATGGGTAAGCGAATATCAATATCAACCGATGCACCCATTGAGGGGACTTTGGATTTAAGTTTTTGGGAGTAAGTGCCATCAACAACAAGATTAATATTTGTACTGTCAACCGCTTGCGTTAAGCTTGCTTCACGCACGAAAGCACTGGCATAGTTGCTCATGTGTACGATGTTCAAGCAAAAACTTGTTTTAGTAATTTTATTGTAGATACCGCCTCCAATTTTCTGAAAACTCCCAGCGTCAAAACTACTCCCAGAATAATCAGCTGTTTTACCAATATATTGTTTTGTGCCTTGGAAAATTGTTCCAAACAATTCTTTAGAATAACTAGCTGATGCATAGCCATAGGCACCAGTTCTGAGAATTAACCCCCATTTGTTTGCTTTATCTAAGTGAATTGCTCCATTTCTATATTCAAGTTCTGAATTAATCAAAACCCCAAAAATATTTACATTTTTATGTTGGTTGTAAGAATCTAAAATTGCAAGATCACTTATATCTCCTCCGCGGTAAAACTTTTTGCTCACTGCATTGGAAATAGAAGTACTAAAATAATCGACGTTCGAATTAATGTAGAATTCTTGTTTGTGTTCCAGCGTATCTTCCATTGCTGGAATTAATATTTGAGCATTAAACGATGCGCTCAGGATTAGAGAAAGAAAGGCTAAAATCCGTACCATTATATTTTGGTTTTTAGAGTGAAATCTGCAAATAGCTGGATTCCAATAAATGAATTGATATTGAGTGTGGTAGTGACAACGCTTCCAGAAGAAACCGTAGCGGTTACTTCAATTTTTGAATAATCATCGAGGTGAAGCAATAAGCTTTCAGGCATGATATACTCGGAAGTTCCAGTCGCAATCGAGATACCTAAACTTGCATTTAAAACCCCTGTTAAGCCTGATTGAATAATTTGAGTGGGTTGAATTGAGATGTGGTCAACCCCATTTTTGTTTAATGCACGTAAAACAATATTCAAACTTAATGGAAATCCATTTTTAGATTTTAATACAAATTTTCCTGCGGATACATATGATTTGTTGGTATTTGCTGTTAGATTAATTGCAAAAGTATCTCGCAATTTTAAATTGTTGATATCGAACGTTAACGGAATATTTGTGTTTAATCGAACCTTAAATAGACTTGTTGGAAAAATTTCGTTCCAACCACCTGAAATATTTCCCCATGGGTTTATTTTTAATTTATAACCGACTTTAAGGTTTGCACCTAAATTATTTAGGAAGGGTACAAGGTTACTGTTCGTTTGATTAAAATTGATGTTTAAAACGGAAGCAAGCAATGATGACCATGAACCACTTGCCTCGTTTACATCAATATCAGTATTTACATTGGTACCAGTTAAATTAACTGTACTTGCCAAGTTGTTAGTGTTCGATAAATTAATAAGCCGCATTGATAATGGAAGTTTAAAACCATTTGTAATCGTGAAACCAATGTCAGCTTGACTCAATGCCAAAGTTCCGCCGACAACGTTGCTCAATCCTTCAACATTAACAATTGTCGTATCACTGAAAGTTTGCATTCCGAAATATCCTCTAGCGTAGTCTGGTTTTAAGTTAATTAATTTGGCTCGAAACACGGTGGAATCATATTTTGTAATGGTAACCGATGGACCAGTGGGGTCAGTTTTTACAGACATGACCGACCGAATACGATTGAATGATCCGCCAGTTGCACCTGTTAAGTCCATGTAATAGCCGTTCAAATCAATTTGTGATTCCACCACACCCGGACCACTAGCCGTTTTTGCAGGTGCTTGAAAAACTTTTGAAACAGTTACGCCGTTATAGGTTACGCCAGGCAGTTGAACAGTAAATGTTGTGGGAGTTGAAACAGGGTTTTCTACCCTAAAAATAACTAAGCCAGTTTTAACGCGTATCCTTTTTAATTCTACGTCATCTATCTCAATTACATGTTCTTTTGCTTCGTTAACGAATTCAAATCCAGGTGGAACCGTAAGTGAATTAAGCGCAATTGCATACTTTTGAACTACACTAGTGTCGGGAATTTCTATCAATTCTAAAGGATCTAAAGAGACAACTTCTCTGTCTATTGACAATGTTGCATCTCCTGCGACATTACTAGTAAATGAATTATCCTGAAAAATATTGACTAAAGCCAAAGTGTCGTTAACCAAGGGAATTAAATGGTTTGAGTTCCAACTCGTTTTTTCTTTATTACAAGAAAGTAATAGAGCGAAAACAATGAATACTAGAATAAGTTTTTTCATAAAAAAAGTATTTACATTAAGCTAAACGAAAAAGAGATACTTATAGTTGTTAAGCGCGTTCAATTATTGTACTATAACCTTGACCAACGCCAATGCACATGCTTACTAAAGCATATCGTTTGTTTGTTTGCTGCAATTGTAACGCTGCGGTAAGCAATATTCTAGCACCCGTCATTCCCAGTGGATGTCCTAAAGCAATAGCACCGCCGTTAGGGTTAATTCTTGGGTCATTGTCTGCAAGACCTAGACCTCTTGTACAAGCCAAAACTTGAGCAGCAAATGCTTCGTTAAATTCAATAATATCCATGTCGGCTAGTGTTAATCCAGCACGTTGCAAAGCTTTTTTAGATGCTTCCACCGGTCCAATTCCCATAATTCTTGGTTCAACACCAGCAACCGCAGCACTTACAATGCGTGCTAAGGGTTTCAATCCTTGCTCTTTCATTCCTATTTCAGATGCAAGCAGCAATGCAGTAGCTCCATCGTTTAAACCTGAAGCATTACCTGCAGTAACGGTTCCTTCTTTTGAAAATGCGGGTTTTAAGTTTGAAAGTGATTCAAATGTTGTGTTTGGGCGAGAAAATTCATCTACATTAAAAATCAATGCATCTCCCTTTTTTTGTGGAATTTCAACAGCAACAATTTCTTGTGCAAATCGACCATTTGCTTGCGCTATTGCTGCTTTTTGTTGAGACCATGCTGCAAAAGTGTCTTGATCTTCTCTAGAAATAGCGTATTTAACGGCCAAATTTTCGGCGGTCATTCCCATAGAATCTGTACCATACAAAGCATCAAGTTTTGGGTTAATGAATCTCCATCCAAAAGATGAGTCATACATTTGAGCATCTCTACCATAGGCGCTAGAAGTTTTGGAAATTACCCAAGGGCCACGTGTCATATTTTCAACACCTCCTGATAAATAGATTTCGCCAGCATTGTCTTTTATTGCCCGCATTGCGTGAATAGTAGATGCCATACCGGAAGCGCACAAACGATTCACGGTTTCGCCACCAATGGAAAGTGGCAATCCAGCCATTAATCCAGCCATACGTGCAACATTTCTATTATCTTCTCCAGCTTGATTTGCACAACCAAAAATTATATCTTCAATGGCAGAAGGATCTAAACTAGAATTGTTTTGAACAACTGTTTTCAGCACGAGTGCAGCTAAATCATCAGGACGAACACTCGCTAATGTTCCTCCAAAACTTCCAATTGCGGTACGAATACCGTCAACAATAAATACATCTTTACTCATAAACTAATTGTATTGACTTTTCTAAAGGTCAAATTTAACGATTCAGAGCATACGAATAGAATTTTTCTTTTGTTGAAAACTTGATTGTTGAAGTTGGCACGAAGTTTATAAATTAGCGCTTGCTAAATATGTAAACCAAATTCATGAAAAAATTAATTTTAAGTTGTTCAATTTGTTTAACGTTAAGTTCGACATTTGCTCAGATAGGTGATGAAATGACTCCTAAGGAAATTCGATATAAAGACTCAATCACAGCTTTAAATCAAAAAAATGCAACAACGGCGGTAAGTCAAGAAGCATATAATAATGGGATTAAGTCATTTCAGGGAAAAGATTTCACTGCGGCGATTCGTTTTTTCGGAGAGTCAATTAAAGCTGATCCCAACTTTACAGCAGCAATGTACAACAAAGGAGTTGCAGAAAATGAAGCAGGGTTATTTAAAGATGCAGCTGCAACCTTGTTAGCATTGATCACTAAAGATCCTAGTTATTCCAAAGCATATTTCCAGCGTGGAAGGGCTTATCAAGGTACAAATGAGTATGCATTGTCGGAAAAGGATTACGAAAAATCTATTCAAATAGATCCAAAAAATCCGAAAGCCTATTACAATTACGGAACCTTAAAGTTTGTTCAAAAAGATTATTTAACCGCTATAAAGTTTTTTACTAAAACGATTGAGTTGGATCCGACAAATCCTTTAGCTTACAATGACAGAGGGAGTTCGCATAGAATGTTGAATGATTATGTAAAGGCAATAGCTGACTATGAATTAGCCTTGAAGAAAAATCCAAACCTTGCTTTTGTCCTTAATAATATTGGTACAACAAAGCGTAAAACGAAAGATTATATTGGAGCAATTGCAGCATTTAGTCGTGCCATTTCTGTTGATGCTAAATTTTATATGGCATTTAACAATCGCGGTGCAGCGTTGATGGACCAAGGAAAATTTGATGAAGCTAAAAAGGATTTTGATGCCGCGATTGCAATAAAATCAAATTATGCTCCGGCCTTATCAAATTTATCAGGTGTGTCTTTCAAAAAGAAGGATTATAAAGCGGCGTTAATTGCTGCGGATAAAGCAATAGCAATTGACGGGAAATACGCTGAAGCTTATGTGAATAGAGGTATGGCTAATGAAATGCTTCGCGAAATGGAAACAGCATGTTCGGATTGGAAAAAAGCGGCTGAGCTTGGTTCTGAAACAGGAAAATTATTTTATAACGCTAACTGCGGTCAATAATACTACAGAAAAATTAGATCACATTACACTAAAATTTACAATTTTGATTATGAAAAATATTAATATTTTAACCTTGTTTTTGTTGCTGAATAGTGTTGTTTTTTCACAAAACATCGAGTTCAAATCGGCAAATTTTAAAGATAAAAAAGAAGAACTCAAGAAGGCAGAACAAGCTATTGATAAAGGCAACGACTTCTTGAAAATAGCGAATGAAGCGTTATTTAATACCCAATCTTATGGGTTGAATTTTAAGTTGGCGTTGAAAGAATATATGGTAGCACAAAATTTTAATCCAAATAACGGAGATTTAAATTTTAAAATTGCAGTGTGTCATTTTAATTCTAACGATCCATTTAAAGGCATAGCGTTAGTGAAAAGAGCTAGAGTGTTAGATCCTAAGTGTTCTCCCTTTTTGGCATTTTATGAAGGTAGAGCGGCACAATTAGAAGGTAAATATGATGATGCAATTAAGTCATTTAAATTTTTTGAAACTGAATATAAGAAGGCTGATAATTTTGGAAAATTTGTCACAGCACACCTTAAGGAATGTGCATTTGCAAAAACGGCATCTGCAAAGCCGGAGCGAGTGTGGATTGACAATTTAGAGGTGGTTAACTCTGCTCAAGATGATATCTCTCCTTCGATATCTACCGACGGGGGTGACATGGTGTTTAGTTCTACACGATCAAATGGTCATACAACAAATGAAGTTGGAGATTATGATTATGACATTTATTCAGTATCAAAAACAGATCAAGGTTGGGCATCTCCAAAAAAACTGGAGGGCGCAATAAATGGAAATACGGATGATGTTGCCAACAACTTATTCTATGATGGAACAAAAATGCTAATGCATAAAAGCTCTGAAGGTCAAACAGATATATTTGAGTCGAAATTGGTTGGAGCAACTTGGTCGAAGCCTGAGGGATTGCATCCAAACATTAACACAGCAAAAGCTAATGAAACGTATGGCGCATATAATAATGATGGCTATAAGATATATTTTTCAAGAGCAAACGACAATAATGCCAATGGAACTGAATTATTTTTCTCTGCTATGACAAGTAAAATGTTGAAGGATTTTAAAATTGGAACTGTAGTTTCTGCGGCAAGCAGTAAGTTTGATGATGGACCAGTTTACATTACAATTGATGGAGAATTGATGTACGTCGCATCCAAAGGACATGATGGACTAGGTGGTTATGATATTTTTGTTTGCAAGAAAACGTCGACAGGTTGGGGGATTCCTGCAAATTTGGGCTATCCAATAAATACACCGTATGACGATTTTTTCTTTGCAGCTACGGCGAATAATAAGTATGCGTATATTTCTAGTAATCGGGCTGGTGGTAAAGGTGGTTTTGATCTATACCAAGTTACTTTTTGGGGCCCGGAAAAAAAGCCGGTTATTTCTACGGAAGATTACTTGTTAGGTTCAAATGCACAACCCATGAAAGATCAAAGTATTGAAGCAACAGTGTCAATTAATAAAGTGAGTTTAACTGTTTTTAAAGGTTCAACTATTGATGCACTAACAAGAAAACCAGTAGAAGCGTCAATTGAAATATATGACAACACTTCAGGTAAATTGATAGAAAGTTTTACCACGAATAGTGCATCAGGGAAATTTTTAATCACCCTTACCGCTGGAAAAAATTATGGTATTGCGGTGAAAGCAACAGGTTATTTGTTTCATTCAGAAAACTTCGACATTCCAAACGGAAGTGAATACAATATGGTGAACAAAATAATCGAATTGAAGAATATTGCCATAGGTAGTAAGATAGCTTTACGTAATGTGTTTTTTGATTTAGCAAAAGCGAATCTACGTCCAGAGTCTAATTCAGAGTTAGATCGTTTGGTTAAATTGATGAAGGAAGTTCCAAAGTTAAAGGTTGAAATTTCTGGACACACGGATAATACAGGATCAGCAGTTTCTAATGAATCATTGTCTCAATTACGTGCTGATGCTGTGGTTAACTATCTAACAAGTAAGGGCATTATGAAAGATCGTTTAGTGGCAAAAGGTTACGGTAGTACTAAGCCGGTTTCTACAAATGATAATGAAACTGGACGTCAGTTGAACCGCAGAACTGAGTTTGAAATTAAGGGGAATTAGAATCCAATCATTACACAAAAGATGGGGAGTATACTTCCCATTTTTTATGCAATAAACTTTTTTTGACTTTACAAAACTTGTTTCAATTTGTAAATTGCAAAATGTTGGTTAGAATAGATTAAAGGATAGTAATCAATAGAACTTAGAAACTTATGTTTATCAATAATTAGAAATGACGCGCCTTGCCGTGCAAATAGATTAAGATCATTTCTTGTAAGCTTAGTATTTTCGACGGTCCAACCTTTTCTATGCGAAAAATACATTACTTGAGGAGACTCACCGCCATTTATGACTATCAATTCGTTGTTTGGAACATATCGTTTCGTGATTCCCTCTAATGAAAGTTTATATAACTCATTGTTATGTATTCTAAAATCATGTTGTTGATTCAATACCGATTCAACCACTATTAGTGTAAGGGCTACATAAGCATGCTTATAATTCAATTTTGAAAGTCCATAACCTACAATTAGTGCCATTACAGGCGTAAATGGTATGATGTAATAATTATGCAACGGAAACACAGCTCCAGTTTTGAGGATAAAAAGAAAAAATGTTGCAGTAACTATTGATAGGCCAATTTTTAAATAGAAATTACCACCTCTAGCAATAAAATATATCCCAGCAATTAAAAACGGTAGCGCTAAGTAAGATGATAAGGAATCAAAATAGAACTTCTTATAAAACTCTGGCAGAAGCAATAAGATTTCTTTCAATCCTTCGAGTAAGCCTTTTGGGAAATATAATTGATAGTGGTAAGTTTTTAACAAATAGGGATCCCAATAAAAATACCAAATGAAAACAATTGCGATGCTAACTGCAGTTGCAGAAATGACAATTAGCTTTTTGTTTAACGGAATTTCTTTAACAAGAATAACGATTGAAATTAATGAGATTAAACTTAACGCAGGAATTTTGCAGAGCATTCCAAGTGTGACAAAAAGGAAAAACAGCAAAAGTTTCCATAATGTTCCAATCTTTAAATAGGTATAGCAGAAGTACAACCCAATAAGAACGAAGGCAACGCTAAAGGTGTCGGGCATTACTTTTCTAGAGAAGGCAAACCAGATGGAGGATAGGAAAACAATGGTAGCGTGGAATGCAATTTTTTTGTTGCAAATTTCTTTGATTAGCAAATAGAAAGCATAAGTTCCAAAACTGCAAACAATCAAATTTATTAGTCTCCCGTACCAATGAGAATAGCCAAAAACCAATGAGACTAAGTATATTAAATAGTTGTAAAAAGGAAATTCTGAGCCAATTATCCCAGTTTGATTTCCAGCCATATCAATTCTTGGGAATAGGATGTTAGCATCTATTTCTAAAAAATTTCTGGCAATCATATTTGTTAATGATTGACGCCAATTATGCCCAATTTCTAAAGGTGGATTTGTTATTCCAATTATGCGAACACAAAAAAAGAGCAAGATCCAGATTCGGATATCAGAAAAAATGGATTTTAATACTTCTTTGTTCAGCATAAAATATTTCTTTACAAGAACATGTCTTCTTTGAGGTTCAACCATTCTAAGGTTGATCCACTCATCAAATTCTTTTTTGTATCGTAATCTAAATCGCTGTCTTCGATAAATTTTCCAATTTCAAGATCTCCCAATGGGAAAGGATAGTCAGTGCCCATGCAAACTCGATTGCTACCTTGTTTTTTAAGAATGTATTCTAATAATTCAATGTCATGAGTTACACTATCAACCCACATCTTTCCAAGATATTCTCTTGGATTTATTGGGTTGTCGATGGCAACTAAATCAGGGCGACAATTGAACCCGTGTTCAATTCTACCAATAGTAGGAATAAAAGAACCTCCAGCGTGTGAGAGACAAACACGAAGATGTGGTAATCTTTCTAAAACGCCTCCAAAGACTAATGAACAAGCCGCACGCGATGTTTCAGCGGGCATTCCTACAAGCCAAGGCAGCCAATATTTTTGCATGCTTTCGAAGCCCATCATTTGCCATGGGTGAATCATAACCGCAAGGCCAAGATCGGCACAGGCTTCAAAAATTGGAAAAAACTCTGCTTCACTTAAGTTTTTATCGTTGATATTCGAACCAATTTGAACGCCAACTATTCCTATTTCTTTTAAGCGTTTTAATTCTAGAATTGATTCATTTACGTCTTGCATTGGAATAGTTCCCAGTCCGATATAGTTTTTTGGATAGCGAGCTACTAAATCGGCAATATGATCATTTAAAAATCTTGAAATTTCAGCACAATGCTTGGGGTCGGCCCAATAGCTAAAAAGCACAGGGATGGTACAAACTACTTGGACTTGCGTCGCAAATTTTTGGTATTCATTTATCCGAACCTCTTCATCCCAACAATTTTCTTGAATTCTTCTAAAGAATTTGCCGCCTTGTATCATGTCCGCGGTACCATCGTCATTATGTTCAAGATGCACGAATTTCCCATATCCGTATTGTTTGAACCAATCCGGTAAGATTTTGGGTAAAATGTGAGAGTGCATGTCAATTTTAAGCATAGTCTTTTTTGAGTTTGATGAGCAAATATACTAGGAAAGAAGGGAATCTTAATAAAGACCACAAGAATAAACAAAAAATCCACTCTCGTTATTGAAAGTGGATTTTAATAGTTCAGTTGTTTTTATCTTATATAATTGTTGCCAACAAGGTTAAGTTTGTAACGTACAAAAATTTCAACAGCACCCACAGTTTTGGTTCCAGTTCTTAATCTACTCACATTAGCATCGTAAGAAACGCCGACGCTGACAGCTTTATAATTAAATGCTGCATTTACAATTAAAGCATCTTTCCATCGATAGTAAGCCCCCATGTTGAATGTAACTTCATCAACATTGATTGTTCTTCTAGAACCTTCACTCAGCCAAAATTTGAAATCTGAACCTGCTATGATTGAGTAATTTGGGCCTTGAACTGATGCGTAAAATTGAGGAGTGAAGGACATCTTTTGTCTGGGCCTCTTAATTTCAGCGCCACCGTGAACGTTAACACGGCGATACAACTTACTGGATAATCCACTAAAGCTAACGGATTGTTTTGTTAAATGATCTCCAGCTGCTCCAATGAAAAAAGTTCGAGTGTCATAGGGCTGTGTAACAAAATAGATTCCAGCTCCCGCATCAAAACGTGTTATACTAGGTAGAAAGTTTTCATTATTCGCTATACTTTGGTTAAAACCGTCTGTTTGCCATTGGTTATCCCACGTCAAATCTGTGCTTTTGATACTTTGTTGTAACATCCCCGCTTTAATACCAACCACTAATTTACTGATGCGGTTTAATTCTATGGCATAATTTAGAGGTATAGACACAGCATTAGTTGACAAACGATTTGCCCCTTGAGCGTCATTGTAGAAAGTCAATCCAACTCCGAAATTACCAGTATTTAGTCTACTTGGTGTCAACTTGATATCATATGAAGCTGCGATAGTTCTGTAAGCTGTTGAGGTTGCTGTAAACCACTGGGTTCTAAACGCCGAATAAAAACGCATTGTCTCTTGACTAGATCCAGCACATGCAGGGTTAATCATAACAGGGGAAGCAAACCATTGGGATAAATGTTGGTCTTGTTGGGCAAATGCAGTAATGCTAGTTAACCCGAAAATTGTAATTAATATGTGTTTTTTCATGGAGCTAGTTATTTAACAAGTGATACACTTCCTTTTAATTTACCTTTAGTTGAATCGTATAATTCGTAGGTTAAGGTGTAAACAAAACCTCCTGGATTTTCTGGCTTTGCATTAAATGTTCCATCCCAGCCTATAAGCTTGTCGGAAGATTCAAAAACAAGTTGCCCAAGTCTATTGTAAACCCTAAAGTCGATCGATTTTATTGATTCTCCTTTTACATAAAGTACGTCATTGTTACCATCTCCATTTGGAGAAAATGCACTTGGTACACCAACGGCTAACGGAACGAGTACCGTAATGTTTACCGAGTCGCTAGACAAACAACCTCCTGGACTGGTATAATAAACTATGTAAAGCGTAGATTCTAATGGCACAATAGTAACAGTACTTGCCGTTGGATCTATAGAGTTGACATAAGTTATCCAGTTATACGCCCCATTTCCTGAACCTATAGCATTCAATTGAATCGTTGTTCCTATAACAATTGTAGTGTCGGGATTTGTAATGATAACCGAACTTTGTGGGTCAACAACAATTGTTATATTTTGTGTTGTACTTCCAAACGCATTCGTGGCAGTTAATGAAACGACATACGTACCGGGTGTAGTGAAACATACTAACCCAGGATTTTGACTAGTACTTGTTAAGAGTGATGTTCCAGGTATATTCCAACTCCATGACGTTGGTAAGCCAGTTGACGCATCTAATAAATTTATACAATCTCCTTCACATAATGTGCTATCGACTGTGAAAATTGCTTGTGGTGCTCCACAACTAGAAACATTTATTGTTGACGTTGCTGTAGTTGATCCAAAAGCATTTGTGACAACTAAAATAACAGTATAGGTACCAACAGCAGTGTAACAAATACTTGGCGGTGTTTGTAATGTTGAAGTTTGAGAATTCCCAAAAATCCAAGAATATGTTGCAGGGCTGCTGCTTGAACTTGTATTGTTGAATGTGATACAATCCCCAGTGCATAAAATTGAACTGCTTGGAGTGAAACTAGGAACTGGTGGTGCACAGTCAGCAATTATGATTGTTTGCGAAGTGCTGGTAGTGCCACTCGCGTTTGTTGCGTCGAATGTTACTATATAACTTCCCGTTGCAGTAAAAGTTAAAGCGGGGTTTTGTGAAGCGGCAGTTCCAGTAGTGAAACTCCAACCTATAGCAGGTGAAACTGTCCAATTCCAACTAGTAGGAGTGCCTGTTGAAGCATCGGTTAATGTGATTGGATTTCCAATACATCCAGCTAATGTACTTGCCGTGAAAGCAGCAACAGGACCTGGACAAACAGAGGCAGTAAAGGTTTGCACAGAATTACTTGAACCGTATGCGTTGGTGGCAGTTAAGGTGACAATGTAAACCCCTGCTGCTGTGAAAACTATCGAAGCATTTTGAGAACTTGCTCCAGTAATCGTTGCCCCAGCAATTGGGCTGACTGTCCAGGACCATGATGTTGGCGTATTAATTGAATTATCAGTCAACGTTACAGAGACATTTAAGCAAGGAGTTAAATCACTTGCGGTATATACAACAGTAGGAGGTAGACATGCGTCAACCGTTACAGTTTGTGTTACCATCGCAGAAGATCCAGATGCATTGGTTGCAACAAGTGTGATCGCATAGGTTCCAGCAACGCTGAAGGTGAAAGTAGGAGTTGCAGAAGTTAAGCTTCCAGATGTAACGGTGAATGTTGCCGGACTCACACCCCATTGATAACTTGTTGGCGTGTTGGTTGATGTGTTTGTGGTCGAAACTGTTGCTCCAATGCATACTGGTGTTGGTGTTGCAGTGAAAACTACTACAGGTACTAAGCACGCATTGACTGTGACAGTTTGTGTAATCATTGGAGATGAGCCAAACGCATTGGTTGCAACAAGGGTAATGGCATAAGTTCCTGCTGCACTAAAAGTGAAAGTGGGAGTTGCCGAAGTTAAACTTCCGGATGTAACGGTGAATGTTGCTGGACTCACCCCCCATTGATAACTGGTAGGCGTATTGGTTGAAGTATTTGTAGTAGAAACCGTAGCGCCAATACAAACTGGGTTAGGTAGCACCGTGTAGACAGCCACGGGAGGTAGTGCTGCTGATGGTGTTGTAATTCTTAAGTTGTTAATTGCTATTGATGGATCTGTCCCCACAGCATCGTTATCATTTTCCCAAGTAAAAGCAACTCTGAAATTATTAATGTTGTTGACAGTGACAGGAAGTGCTTGGGTAAAAAGAGTCCATTGTCCTTGTCCGCTTCCACATACAATTGCTGGATTAACAATGGATAAAGTAATCCAGCTAACCCCACCATCAATAGAATATTCGACCGTTCCGAAATCAAGACCAGGATCTCCATTCGCGATATAATCGAACGACAGCGTTAAATTACTTTGGCCAGTTAAATTAACATTTGCAGCTAATGAGGTACGAACATGGGTTTCTGTATCAAAAAAACCTAAGCCGGCATCGCCAGAATTATATATTGCTCCTGTGCCAATGCACCATCCACCAGCACAACTGATGTGTAAAGTTTTGTTTCCGTTCGTTGCAACGCCGCATCCCGGAACTACAACACCGCCTTCATCATCACTGATCACCCATTGGTTTGGATCGGTGCCATTAAACCCATTAGGCGAGTTTAATGTCCAGTCAGAGGCAACTTCAAATTGATTTTGATAAACAATAGTTTGTGAAAATGATAATTGACAAATTGATAAGCCAATAAACAATAGGAGTGATTTGGTCATAATAATTTTTTGGTTATTCAAAGTTAACACCTTAAGCGAAAATTCAAAAGGAAAGTTTACAAAGATTAAATTAATTGACATTTGATAAGAAGTTCCGATTGAATACAGTATTCATGCAACGCAAAAAGCGCTCAAAACTATTGCTTTGAGCGCTTTAATGTATTAAAGGTGAAGCTATCTTTTGATAAACTTGATTTCTTGATGTTGATTATCGAAATTCAAACGAACAAAATATAATCCGCTTTCAATATGACTAACATCTATCGGCAACAATTTGTTGAGTGAAATGTTTACATTATCCGTTGCGTAAATTAATTTGCCTTCGTAGTTCAATAGTTCGATCGAAAGTAAATTCGTATTTAATTTTGTTAAGTCTAGGGTAAAATTTCCTTCATTTGGGTTTGGTGACAACGCAATTGAAGGTACATTGACATTTTCTGCAATACCACTGCAATCATTTACTTGCACTGTGTTATTAACTGACGGTGAAGATCCTCCTCCATTTGTAGCAACCAATGTTATTGTATATAATCCAGCAGCACTAAAGCTAAAACTTGGAGTTGCAGAAGTTAATGAACCACTTGTAACTGTAAATGTTGCAGGAGTAACCGACCAAAGGTAACTAGTTGGTGAGTTGGTAGAGGTGTTTGTCATGGTTACAGACGATGTCATACAAATGGTTGACTGCGATGATGAAAATGCTGCTACGGGTGCAGGCGTTGAAGGTGTAGTGATTTTTAAGTTATTGATCGCTAACGAAGGGTCAGTACCTGCTCCGTCATTATTATTTTGCCAGTTAAAAGCGATGCGAACATCATTTTGACCTTCAGCACCGACTGGGAGAGCAATACTGAAATTTGCCCATTGTCCTTGTCCACCACCACAAAGGGTTCCTGCACTGATTACTGAAAGCGTTAACCATGAAGCACCAGCATCGATAGAATACAACACGGTTCCATAATCCATGTTAGCTTGTCCACCCGCGATATAGTCGAAAGTTACGGTCATATTCGTTTGACCGGTTAAATTGATATTGGAATTAAATGCTGTTCTTTTATTTGTTGCAGCATCAAGAGTGGATGGGATACCTGTAAAATATGCTGCACCTAATCCTGATCCAAAAATAGAATTGGAAGTAACATGTAAAGTTTTGTTGCCATTTGTAGCTACACCACAACCAGGAACAGCAACGCCGCCTTCAGCATCACTTATAGCCCATTCATTGGCATAAGTATCATTCATTCCTGTGGCAACGTTTAACCCCCATTCAGAAGCAGTTTCGAAATCATTTTGCCAAACTATTGTTTGCGCATTTCCAAAATTAGAACAAAGTATTCCAGCGAGTAGTGTAAGTGTTTTTTTCATAGTTGAATTTTTTAGTTATTTCAAAGCTACAAACTAATAAACAGAGATAATGTAAAAAGGCTTTATGGAGAAGTGTTTTTTGACAAATGACAAGACAATTGTTAGGTTCAAGGACTTTTACAAGAAAAAAGACCTTGCAATATTTAAATTACAAGGTCTTTTCAGAGTTAAGCAAATCTGTTTTTTACTTGGTTTTAACAATTTTAAGTTCTTCTGATTTATCATTATACATAAATCTAATTGTATATGTACCGTCACTGTAATGTCTTAGGTCCACAGGAAGAATAATTGAATTACTTACCGTTATGTTCTCGTTAGCATATACAACTTTTCCGATTGCATCGAAAATGAATAAGTCTAACTTCTTCGTATTCAAATTTGTTAATTCAATTTTGAATAATCCATCACTTGGGTTCGGGTATAAATCAATTGACATACCATCGGTTGTCAAATGGTTAATACTTGCTGTGTACATCACTGAAACTGTATCGCTAGTAGAACAACCATTTGCGTCTGTTACATCACAATAGTAGGTTCCATTGGAATTTGAAACAATAGTTTGTGATGTTTCAGTTGTATTCCATAGTATCGAACTCCAACCAATACCAGCATCAAGTATAGATCCCGGATTCACTTGAAGAATGTCAGCTCCTAAATTTAATGTTGGAGAGGTAAAGAATGTAATTGACATAGGGTCTGTATTGCTGCACCCATTAATGTCAGTTCCTGTTACCGTATAGGTTAAGGGCGTTAACGGTGTAAATGGGGTTCCGTTTGTTACCCCGTTATCCCATAGATAGGTTACTCCACCACTTCCTGACAATGTTACAGCCGATCCTGGGCATATAGTTTGATCTACCCCTGCATTAATTGCAGGCAATAGATTAACATTAATTAATTGAGAAGCAATAGCGCTGCATAAACCATTGTTAACGGTTAACGTGTAGGTTGTACTTGTTAATGGATTAACCGTTATTGCAGGTGTTGCTGCTGTTGTGCTCCATGTATAGGTTCCAGTTCCAGAACCTGTTAAAGTAGATGATTGGCCAATACATATTGTAGCTACTGAAGGTGATATTGTAGCAACCGGTGTTGTATTTACGACTAAGCTAGCAGTATTCCCAGCAGCGCTTACACATCCGTTGTTGGTTACATTAAGGGTGTAAGCACCACCCATTGAGGTGGTTGAACCCGAAATTGTAGGGTTTTGTGAGCTAGAAGTAAAAGCATTTGGACCAGTCCAAAGATACGTATCTCCTGCATTTAAAGGTGTTGTAAGATTAATAGTGTTACCTGAACAAATTGGAGTTGAAACCGTTGGAGACGGAGCAACTGGAGTTGTGTTAACCACTAGTAGTGAACTACCTATTGCACTTGTACAGCCTGCAACGGTTATAGTTAAACTATAGGTTCCTGCCATTAATGCAGTTGAACTTAAGATGGTTGGGTTTTGAGTTGCATTGCTGTATGCATTCGGTCCACTCCAAGCATAAGTGGCTCCTGCTACGGCAGGTGTTGAGAGTGTAATATTATTACCAGTACAAACTGGGGTGTTGGTCGTAATTGCTGGTGCAACTGTGGTGGAATTCACAGATACAGTTGTTGTTCCTCCAATACTTGTACAACCTCCAACTGTTACAGTTACGGTATAAACACCGGCCATTCCAACTGTAGCTCCTGTTCTAGTTGGGTTGCGTACCGCTGAAGTAAATGCTAATGGGCCAGTCCATGCATAAATTGCTCCTGCAACTACCGGCGTACTCAATGCAATCGTATTACCGGTGCAATATGCTCCAGTATTTGTAGCCACAGGTGTAGCTGGTGTTGGATTAACAACTAACGACGATGAATTACCACCTAAACTTGCACAGCCATTATTTGTGACAACCACATTATATACTCCAGCCATTATAGCGGTTGAACTTGCGATCGTTGGATTTTGTGACGTTGAAGTAAAACTGTTTGGACCTGTCCAAGCATAGGTAGCTCCGGCAACTAATGCAGTTGATAAATTGATGGTTGTTCCACTACATATTGGGGTAGTGACAGTTGCAACAGGTGTAGTTGGAGTGGTATTTACAATAACTGTTGTTGTGCCGCCAATACTTGTACAGCCACCAACTGTCACAGTTACGGTATAAACTCCTGCCATACCAACCGTTGCTGTAGTTCTTGTTGGAGTGCGAACTGCAGAAGTATAACCACTTGGTCCCGACCATGCATAAACTGCTCCAGCCACTACTGGTGTACTTAGAGCTATAGTGTTTCCGGTGCAATAGGCACCCGTATTTGTTGCAACTGGTGTTACTGGAGTTGGATTAACAACAAGAGAAGTTGTGTTTCCAACTGTACTTGAGCAACCTGAATTGGTTACAATTACTGAATAAACTCCAGCCATCAATGTTGTAGATCCAACGATTGTAGGGTTTTGTGCTGTAGAAGTGAAACCGTTTGGTCCAGTCCAAGCATAAGTAGCTCCAGCCACCAAAGGTGTAGTAAGCAGTATTGATGCTTCAGAACAAAGAGGTGTTGAAATAGTTGTTGTAGGAGTCACTGGTGTCGTATTAACTGTAATAATTTGAGTTGTATTTGTAGAGCCAAATCCATTTGTTGCAGTCATTTGAACTGTATAAGTTCCGGCAGTTGCCCAACTCGCTGATGCATTGGCTGTTGCCGCAGTAAGAGGGCTTCCACTTGGGAAAGACCAAGCATAACTTGTTGCACCAGTACTAGTATTTGTAAAGTTAACAGTTTGCCCGGTACACACAGTGGTTGCACTAGAAGTTAGCGAGGCAACAGGTGGTATTCCGCCTCCAGTTATTGAAAGATTTACATTGTCTATATAAATGCAGTTACCATATCCTGCACCATTTACAAAACGAACCAATAAACTACTAGAAGCATTATATGCATTTAAGTTCACGGTTTCTGTTCTCCAGGCTGCAGCTGCAGGTGTATAAAATGTAGTTACAAACGCGCCACCATTGGTTGCTAATGTTGTTCCATTTTTACTGTATACATTTGTCCAAGTTGAGCCACAATCAGCCGACACTTGTACAATTAATGTGTCAATGTTTCCAGTGCCATAAGGTGCATGAGCAACATCAAAAGTCATAGTAACAGTTGTTGCACCAGCTACGTTTACGTTCGGTAAGTTGAGGTTGTCTCTTGTTCCACGATTATCAATTACATAATTGTCGAAAAGAGCGCTGGTACCAGCTGTAGGTGCAAATCCTGAAATAGCATTTCGAACCCATGTTCCAGGATCACCAACGTTAGTGATTGACCAATTGGTAGGAGGAAAAGTTGCGCCAACAAAACCTTGAACTAATGGCGTTCCAGAAGTAATCGTTGTTGCGGCACTAATTGTAATGGATTGAGAAATTGAATTTGATCCGTTGGCATTAGTTGCAATTAAAGTCACGCTATATGTTCCCGGCGTGTTCCAAGTACATGTTGGATTTTGTACAGTCGAAGTGGATGGAGTTCCACTAGGGAAAGTCCAAGCCCAAGAAGTTGGAGAAAATCCTGATTGATCTGTAAATTGAATCGGTGAACCCACACAACCATTTAAATTACTTGCTGCAAATGCTGCAACAGGGGGGTTGGTAGCTGAGTTTACATCACTTTGCCAAGTTCCTCTGCCAAATGTTGCAGCACGAATCTTTCCAGTTGTATAATAAATGTCTAGTTCTCTCACTGCAACGTAAGGTAACCCTGAAAAAAAAGTTTGCCATCCAGCTATTATGTTGTCTTTGTAATAAACACCAACGTCAGTTCCGACATAAATCCCATCATTTACTGTGCTGTTTTGAAACACAATACAGTTTACTGGAAGATTTGGTAATCCGGTTGAAACATTTGTCCAACTTGTTCCTCCATTGATTGATTTAAACACCTTATTTGCTGCGTTGTAGCCTGAAAACGTTATCCACACTTTTAATGGATCAACATTGCTGATCGCAACATAAGTCATATTTGCTAAACCAACCGGAAGGGTTCCTGTTATATCTGTCCAATTAGTTCCGCCATTTATAGTCTTTTGAAGTGTAGATCCTCTAATAACATAAATTACACTTGCATTTGAGGGGGCAACTGCAAATTCTGTAATATTGGTTGTTCCAGCAAAAGCGGAAATTGCAGCCGAGGCTGTTCCTTGATTTGTAGATTTGTAAAGTTGAGCATAACCAGCATAAATTGTATTAGCAGTTATTGGATCTTGTTTTATTGGGGTGTGCCAGTTTCCTGTCCCACTTTGGGCAGTGAAAATTCCAGTCCAGCCACCGCCACTGTTGGTTGATCTATTGAAATCACCGTAAACATATCCTTCATAAAAAGTGGCATTGTTGGTTCTGTCAATGATAACATCCATTCCATCTCCACCATATACTTGTGACCACGCACCTGCGTTATAGAAATTCGTACCATTATCTTGATGACCAGATAATAATCTGGTTGCAGATAATACCGCTGAACTAACAGAATATTGCTGAGCAATGGATAAATTTGTACTGATGTCCGACCATGCAGTTCCGTTGTTGGTTGACTTAAAAAGTCCACCGTCACAGGCCGCAAAAAGTGTAGTTGCAGAGCCCGTACTGAAAACAATGTCGTGAATATCTGCATGAACATAGGGTGCTCCGGAACCAGTCCAATGCGCATTAATCGCAAAACTCGTTCCTCCGTTTGTGCTTCTCCAAATGTTGACACCGCCAACAAATACTTCATTGGCGTTCGTAGGAGAACAACCTATGGCTAAATCATAAAATGCTTGGCCTCCAGCATCACCACCATTACTGTTATATCCTAAATAATTTGGACTCGTTGATTGACTTGTGAAAGTAGTACCGGCATTGGTTGACTGGTAAACACCCATAAGTCCTTGGTCACTAGATCTTCCCGCTAATAAATATACATACGCATTATTTGCAGGTGTTACCGCTATTGCAATTCGTTGAACGCCAGTGGTTGGAATTACTGAAACAATTTGTGTAAACGTAACTCCATTATCTGTCGATTTAAAAAATTGATCACTTGCACCAGCAGCCTTTCCTGTTGCATAAACTGTATTTGGAACAGTTGGTTGAAATTCCATGTCCCAATAATCCCCAGCTCTTGTTTGAGTCCAAGATGTTCCACCATTTATTGTTCTATAAATACCGTTGCTTGAACTGATTATCAATTTTTGAGTGTTGGATGGATCAATTAAGATTCTACGAATGTTACGGTATTGGTTAACCGTCCAAACTAGCCCTGTTGGTAGCCATGTTGTTCCACCATCAGTTGATTTTAATACACCTACAGAATAAGTATCCGAAGCATCGCTATCTCCCGTTGTTGCATATAAAATTTGATTATTTGTCGGGTCTATTGCAAGGTCGCCAAAACCAATGCATGTAGCAGTAACTTGATCGGTTAAAGTCGTCCAAGATGTTCCGCCATTAATTGTTTTCCAAATACCTCCGTCAGGAGCGCCAACATAAATTATACTTGCATTTGTTGGATCTTGTCTCACAAAGTTCAAACGTCCAGCACCGCCGCCAGCAGGTGCGCCAACAGGTCCCATTGGTGTCCACGCATTTGCAATTTTTTCTAAAAATAACCCAGGATTTGCAGTTTTAAATGCCTCGAAGTTTTCATATCCCAAAGATGCATTAGAGATTTCGCCAGAAGGGAAAACTCTTGGACGCATAAATGCTTCCCATCTTCTAAAAACTTTATATCCCTTACCTTTTTCCTGAGGTCTGTCCGACCAATAGGCGTTAAAAGAATCTACAGTAGTATAAAAATTTACCGTAGGATCTTGCATCATTTTGACCCAAGATTGACTGTGGAACCCACCATTCATAAATAGCAAGCACGCGAAACTAAAGTTTCTGAGTATATTTTTTTCCATAAGTATCTAACCGTTTTATTTTTTTAGCAAGGCGAATATACAAAAAAATGAATACGATACTACATAAAATAAATATTCTTTTTACAAAATGATTTCTGTTTTTGGAAGCCTAACTGGTTATTAATTAGCCAGTTATTTTACTGTTTACAAGGAAAGTGACTTTTTGTTTCTTATGGACAGGAAGAGGTAGACACAAGCCAAAAGTGCACTTATTGCACCGGTTAAGAAAACAATGCGAAGCGAGGCTAACGTGTTATGATTGGTCACAAGCGTGCTAGCGGAACCTGCTAAAATTCCAAATTCTAAGGCAATAAACATGGTTCCAGCTCCAATACCTCTGCGTTGTGGGTGTGACAGGTCTGCTGTCCATGCAAAAATTGCTGGACTGGATATTCCAGTGGCAAAACCAAAGATCAAGGCGCAAATGTTGTACATAAATATGGTTTCACAGAAAGCCAAAAGTACCATCGATAAAAAACAAAGTAGCATAGCGAAAAGCAGCGTTTCTTTTCGACCAAATTTATCGGAAACTCCTCCCGAAATTAGCCTAACAATGATGGTGCTGGAAACATAGACCATAAAAAACCATCCTTTATTTTCAAGGCCTAAATAACCAGAAAAATCTGGGGTGATTACAAAAATTAACCCAGAGCAGAAAGCAGATAGAAACATCACAATCGCAGCTGGAGCAACTGATTTTTCAAACAGTTCATTGGTTTTTAACTTTAATTGCTCACGTTTGAATGCTTTTGCATTAGGAAGCGTTTCTTTCATGAAATAAATCAAAATTCCAGCAACGAATGCTAATGCCGCCGAAAGAGAGAAAATGAATTGAATACCCATGGTGGATATTAGTTGGGTCGAGATTCCCTGTCCTATTCCGATTCCTAAGGAAATTGCTGTTCCAAATGCCGCCATTCCTTGCCCTCTCCGATCTGCAGGAAGTATGTCTGTCATTAACGCGGTTGCAGCAGTTGGAAAAAATCCTTGACAGAGACCGTGAAAAAATCTCAATATTAGAAAAATGATTAACGAAGAAGCGAACACGTAACTCAATGAAACGAGGATACAAATGACAACGCCAATGTACATTACTTTTTTTCGTCCAATAAAATCTGACAATTTTCCTGCACTCGGGCGAGATAAACCTGCACTTAAAGTGAATAAGATAATGCTAAGTCCTTTTAAGTCTGCACCACCTAAATTAGAAATCATAGCATTGAATTCTGGCATTAGGAGGTTAAATGATGTTGTAAATAAAAATATAGCAATGCACATTAACCAAAAGTTATTGGAATATTTGTGTTTTACTGCTGTTGTTGAATTCATTTGACCACAAAGGTAGTTCTAATTAACACATTTTGTGTAATCCTATTTTGGAATTGAAAACTAAATGTAAGTAATTTACGTTAGTGTTACAGTATTAAATAAAACGATAAAAATGAAAATAGTAATCTTAATTCTAGTTCCAGCGTTACTGGCATGTGGATGTTATTCTAAAGGAAATACGAATGAATCAAGTTCTGTTCAACGTGGAGAAACCATGGTTGGAGATACTTTAAAGATTAGAAAAATCGTCAAAACTGATGCGGAGTGGAAGGCGGTGTTAACCGATTTAGAGTACAATGTGACGAGGGAGAAAGGCACCGAGAGGGCATTTACAGGTAAATATGTTGATCATCACGAAAAAGGCGTTTACCATTGCGTGTGTTGTAATACAGCCCTATTTGAATCTAAAACTAAATTTGATTCAGGGACAGGTTGGCCATCGTTTTATCAGCCGATTAAATCAGAAGTAGTTACAGATGTTGTAGATGAGTCTTATGGAATGATTCGCACAGAAAATACATGTTCTGTATGTGATGCTCACTTAGGGCATTCCTTTAATGATGGACCAAAACCAACCGGAATTAGATATTGTATCAATTCGGCATCGCTAAAGTTTGTAAAAAGTAAGTAGTATTGCCGTATGAATATAAAATTAGCAACATTCGGAGCTGGATGTTTTTGGTGTGTAGAAGCTTGTTTCTCTGAATTGAAAGGGGTTTTAAGTGTGACTTCCGGATATAGTGGAGGGCAGATTGCAAATCCAACCTATAAGGAAGTTTGTACCGGCACAACCGGACATGCGGAAATAGTTAGAATTGAATACGATTCGGATATTATTGGTTTCGATAAGTTATTGGAAGTATTTTGGTTCGTGCATAATCCTACAAGTTTAAATAGACAAGGAAATGACATCGGCACACAATATCGTTCGTGTATATTTTATCATGACGAAGACCAAAAGATATTGGCTGAAGCATTGAAAGAAAAATTAAATAGGGATGAGGTTTGGCCAGACCCCGTGGTGACTGAAATCGGACCAATACTTAATTATTTTGCAGCAGAAGATTATCATCAAAATTATTTGGCATTGAATCCTGATAATCCTTATTGCGCAGCAGTTTCGCGCCCTAAATATGAAAAATTCAAAGCAGTTTTTGCCGATCGATTAAAATAACAATTTTGTTCAGTTTTTCATTGTTTAGGAATTTGATGTTAAATTGAATCGACGTAAAAATGAATAGTTATGATGAGTTGTTTATATTTGCAGCTAAATCAAAGTAAAGATGAAAGGATACGTGTTTCCGGGTCAAGGTGCCCAATTTGTAGGCATGGGTAAAGAATTGTACGATTCTAATCCAAAGGCGAAAGAATTATTCGATAAAGCAGATGATATCCTAGGTTTCAAAATTACAGCTATCATGTTTAACGGAACTGATGAAGAATTGAAACAAACCAAAGTCACGCAGCCTGCTATATTTTTGCATTCTACGATTTTGGCCATCTGTATGGGGAATAATTTTCAACCTGATATGGTTGCAGGTCATTCATTAGGTGAACTTTCGGCGTTGGTTGCCAACGGAGTTTTGACTTTTGAAGATGGTCTAGTTTTGGTTTCAAAGCGTGCAATTGCGATGCAAAAAGCTTGTGAAGCAGAACCTTCAACGATGGCTGCAATTCTAGGTTTAGAGGATGATGTTGTTGAAAATACGTGTAGTGAGATTAATGGAGTTGTAGTTGCAGCAAATTACAACTGTCCTGGTCAATTGGTGATTTCTGGTTCGGTTACCGCTGTAGAGGAAGCGTGTGTGAAACTTACAGAATTGGGAGCTAAACGTGCCTTAGTTTTGCCGGTTGGTGGTGCGTTTCATTCGCCACTGATGGAGCCAGCAAGAACAGAATTGGCTGCAGCTATTGAAGCTACGGTATTTTCAAATCCTAGTTGTCCGGTTTATCAAAATGTTACCGCTACCGCTGTGACGGATCCTTCGGAAATAAAATTGAATTTAATTGCACAATTAACGGCACCTGTAAAATGGACACAAATTATGCAAGCTATGATAGCTGACGGTTGTTCTGAAATTATCGAAGTTGGACCTGGAAAGGTTTTGCAAGGGTTGTTTAAGAAAGTTGACCGCGCATTTCCTGTTAGTTCAGGCGAGGCGGTGTAAGGCTATAAGATAAAAAAAAATGGTAAAACCGTTTCTAATTATTAGGGACGGTTTTTTTTATTAACTCAAATTTTTGGGTACAAAAAAAGCGTACACAATTTGTACGCTTTCTTATAATTTAAGAATCTTATTCTTTAATTAATTTTTGAGTGTGTTCTGAGTTTTCAGTGATAACTTTCACTAAGTATACTCCATTTGCACGATCTTGAATATCAATAACATGTACACCTTCAACTCCTTCGTTGGTGTAAACTACTTGACCAGTCAAATTGGTGACAATTATTTTAGAAGTAGTATTCAATTTTACACTGAATAAACCTTTACTAGGGTTTGGGCTAATCGTTACATCATTCACAGTGTTGTAGCTTTCGTTGATGCCAGCGTAAAGAGAAGAAAGATCCCAGTTTACAACTCTTGAAAGTTGAACTCCGTTCATTCCAGAGAAATAACCCAACGCTTGCATGGTAGCTACGGTGTTAAATGTTCCAACATTCGCTCTTGCTGCTGCAATTGTTGTGTCCATTCTATTAAACTGAAGAATAATAGAATACGAGTTCGCAGGAACTGTTATGGATAAAGTGTCGGAATAGTTTCCATTACTCAACTCAGGTTTGTCTCCAAAAACGGGTGTAGCATTGATTGTGCCTGGACCAAAACGCACCCAGGTGTGAATTGGGTCGGGGTCAACACCCTGATCCCAAGTGATCATCCATCGGTCAGCGTCTACTAAACTCGCACCATTTGTTGAACTAGTATCCATGATAGTTGCTCCATCTGAACCTAAATTTGAAATAATACCCACTTTTGTAGCAATAGGAGCAGCGCTAGGGTTTCTAACAATAATGTTAGCACGAACAACAGCGTAAGTTGTGCTAAAGAAATATTGCTTTGAAATATAAAGACCATTGATTAATTGTTCAGCCAATGTTATTGTTGTACCCGTAGTATCTACTAAAGAGGATGCTAATCCAGTTTCAGAGTAGACGCTGTCGGTAGTGTTTACAAATGTTTCAAATGCACCATCATATGCGTCACCATTCAAAAAAGTAGTATAATCCATAGTGGCATCAACAATTACACTTCCGGAATTCCCGGTTAAGGCATTGGTGAAATTCCCTCCATTTTGCCCTACAACGTCTTCATAAGACCACGTTGGTGCAAGAATCATTCCTGATGGAAAAAATATTTGGGCGTTCATAGCTGTTGTAGCTAATACTGCAATACTTAGTAGTGTTTTCTTCATAATAAAAGTTATTTAAATTAGTGTTACAAATATAGCGAAACGTAATTTTCAATCAATAGCTGTTTACAGCTATTGATTAATTTATTGTTAAGTCTTGTTTGTTGGTAAGAAGGAGGATTACAGGCGTTTAGTTACCATTTCTTCTAGCCCATCAATGAAACGAACGTGATCATTACTGCTTGGCACTAACTGCACACTGTTTCCGCCAGCTTTCTCAAATATTTCTTTGTATTCACTGCCAATTTCAACCAGTGTTTCTAAGCAATCTGCAACAAATGCAGGAGAGAATATCAATAGATTTTTAGCTCCTTTGTTTCCCCATTCTTCCACAACCTTGTCTGAAAAAGGCCTTAACCATTTTTTATCAAGCCTTGATTGAAAGCTCACTGTATATTGATCGCTTGTTAAATTAAGTTTTTCCGCAATCAAACGCGTTGTAGCGTAGCACGTTGCTTTATAACAGAATTTGTTTTCATTATTAAGCGTTGTGTCGCACGGCTGGTCTTCGCAAAGTCCAGTGTCATAAACTTTATCTACGTGTCGCTCGGGTAAACCATGATAAGAAAAAATGATGTGATCGTATGCTGAAAGGTCAAATGCATTAGCTCTGGCAACGATAGAATCAATGTAACCTTCGTTGTTAAAGAATTGCGAAACCATTGAAATTTCAGGAATTACCCACCATTTATTAATGATTTCGAATGCTTTTTGAATGGCTGAACCATTAGACGCGCTGGCATATTGAGGGAATAATGGGGCCAGAATTATTTTGTCATAATTTTCTCTCCGCATTTCCTCTAAAACCTTCTCCATTGAAGGGTTCTGGTAACGCATTGCCATGTGAATTTTAACATCAATTGCTGTGTTAGATTCAAAACGTTGCTGTAACAGCTCGGCTTGTTTTATGGTATGCGTCATCAATGGTGAAACACCTTGACCTAAATCCCAAAGTTCTTTGTAGATTTTGGCAGATTTTGGTGCGCGAAACGGCACAATTATTCCATTTACTAATAGTTTTCGAGCGAGCCAGGGCAAGTCGATTACACGCGGGTCGTTTAAAAATTCACGTAAATAAATACGTACATCTTTGGTGCTTGGACTATTTGGTGTTCCCAGTTGGATGAGCAATACCCCAACTCGTTTTTTAACGCTTTCTGACATGTTGTTTATTAAATTAGATATGCATTGCTCTTGCTTCTGTCGCATCCATAGCAGCTTCTTTCATAGCTTCTGAATACGTTGGATGCGGGTGAGAAATTCGAGCTATATCTTCTGCAGACGCTCTGAATTCCATTGCAACAACTGCTTCCATGATTAAATCCGCAGCACGTGCAGCAATCATGTGAACTCCTAAAACTTCATCCGTATTTTTGTCAGCAATTATTTTTACAAGACCCAAAATATCCATTGATGCGCGAGCTCTTCCTAAAGCTTTTATTGGGAAAGATCCAATCTTTATCTCAACACCTGCAGCTCTTAATTCTTCTTCAGTCTTACCAACTGCAGCCACTTCAGGCCAAGTGTACACAACACCAGGAATTAAGTTGTAGTTAATGTGTGGTTTTTGTCCTGCTAAAAATTCAGCAACATATGTACCTTCTTCTTCAGCTTTATGTGCTAACATAGCTCCACGAACTACATCGCCAATTGCATAAATATTTGGGACATTAGTTTGGAGGTGATCGTTTACTTCAATTTGTCCGCGTGGACTGATAATAACACCAGCTTTTTCTAATCCTAAACCTTCTGTAAATGGTTTACGACCAACAGCAACAAGACAGTAATCAGCTTCTAATATAACTTCTTCATTTTTCTTGTTTAATGCTGTAAGCTTAACTCCTTTTCCGGTGTTAACAACAGATTGAACCTTATGTTCCATGTGGAATTTAAATCCTTCTTTCTTCAATACTTTAGTCAATTCTTTACCTAACGTTCTATCCATAGTTGGGATAATGGTATCAGCAAATTCTACAATATCAACTTGAGTACCTAGTCGACCATATACAGATCCTAATTCGAGTCCAATAACACCACCACCAATTACTAGCATTTTGCTTGGAATTTCTTTCATTTTCAACGCTTCCGTTGATGTAATGATACGGTCTTTGTCAGGCGTCATTCCAGGGAAATGGTTTGGCTTGGATCCGGTAGCGATAATAAAGTTTTTTGATGTAATGCTTTCAATTTTACCATCTGCACTTGTTACATCAAGTGTTGTAGGAGATGTAAATGAACCAACGCCAGTTAGGACGGTGATTTCATTTTTGTCCATTAAAA
The DNA here is from genome assembly GCA_043720875.1 of Crocinitomicaceae bacterium. Classification (GTDB taxonomy): domain Bacteria; phylum Bacteroidota; class Bacteroidia; order Flavobacteriales_D; family Crocinitomicaceae; genus JAYSRU01. The sequence goes on along the minus strand of JAYSRU010000085.1, from coordinate 16,132 downwards.
ATTTCACCCCAGAACAAGTTTGAGCAACAACGTCATCTTTACGTTGAATCATTTGTTTTAAATCTGCCTCTAAATTGGTTAATTTTATTCCATGAGTTTCAAAATTATGTTTTGCGTTATGAAAATGCTCAGAGCTGTCTAGTAATGCTTTGGAAGGAATGCATCCAACATTAAGACAAGTTCCGCCCAAAGTGCTATACTTTTCTATTATTGCCGTTTTAAAACCAAGTTGAGCGCAACGTATTGCAGCAACATAACCACCAGGTCCAGAACCTATAATTGTAACATCAAATGAACTCATAATCTTTATTATTTTGATCACAAAAGTACTTAGAAAATCACAACCTCACTAACTATTTATCGGAAATATTAATGGATGTTTTGTGGGTAAACAAATAAGGGTAAATAGCTTTGAATTGTGTACTGTGTTTGAATTGAATTAGGTGTTTGTGAGATCTTTTCTAACCAACATTAAATTGTTCTTAAATATTGAATTTAGTAGATGGTTTGTGCGGTAAACAGCGTTATTTTTGTTGAAAATATTGGTATGATACGTTGGATTAGTTTATGTGGGCAACTGTTGGTTGCATTGTTTTTGTTTGGATTTGTAATGACTCATGTGTACAATACATCTGATTTAGGCACAGTGAAAATGGGAGCTGTTCTTTTTGTTCTTTTTAAAATAATCATAAGATTTCAAGAAAAAGAAGCATCACCTAAATTCTCAAATTACATTTACATTTTAGGGATTTCATTTTTATTGTTGCCTGCAACTTACGTACTTCCTGGGTTAGTTCAGAAAATTGGACCAAATGTCATGATGCGGTTAGGAGCAGCTTTATTATTAATCGAATCTGTTGTGTTGTTTACCTTGGAAATTAGAAAGAAAAAATGAGAATACATTTCATAGCAATTGGTGGAAGTGCAATGCATAATTTAGCGATTGCCTTAAGCAGAAAAGGAATGCTTGTCACAGGTTCTGATGATGAGATTTTTGAACCTTCTAGAACGCGTTTGGAAAAGCAAGGAATTTTACCCGCTAAAATTGGGTGGAATGAAAATTACGTGACTAGCGAAATTGATGCGGTAATTTTAGGAATGCATGCAAGAATTGACAATCCTGAACTCGTAAGAGCAAAAGCGTTGAATATCCCCGTGTATTCATATCCTGAATATTTATACGAACAAAGTAAAGATAAAAAGCGACTCGTAATTGGAGGTAGCCACGGAAAAACTACTATAACAGCAATGATTTTGCACGCTTGTGCCACCTTGAATGTTGAAATAGATTACATGGTTGGCGCACAATTGGAAGGGTATGATTGCATGGTTAAGTTAACTGAATCATCTCCGTATATGGTTTTGGAAGGAGATGAGTACTTGAGTTCGCCTATTGATCGCAGACCGAAATTTCATTTGTATGCACCAAATGTTGCGCTTCTAAGCGGTATTGCTTGGGATCACATTAACGTGTTTCCAACCTTCGAAAATTATGTTGATCAATTTAGAATATTTTGCAATCTTGTAGCGGATAAAGGTGTTTTGATTTATAATGCTGGCGACGATGAAATAGTTAAATTGGCTAATGAGCAAGTGGGAAGACTTCAACTTGTGGCCTACAAGACACCGACGTACCTAGTAAACGATCATGGAACATTATTGAGTTTTGAGGCAGAGAATTATCAACTTCAAATATTTGGCGCACATAATTTACAAAATTTGATGGGTGCAATGCATATCTGTGCTAACATGGGGATCGGTCACCAAGCGTTTTTAAATGCAATGGCAACATTTACTGGTGCAGGAAAACGTTTGCAGAGGGTGGTGGAAACAAAGGATTTTATCATGTTCAAAGATTTTGCCCATTCGCCTTCAAAATTAAAAGCAACCACGAGTGCTGTGAAAGAACAATTTCCGAAACGTACCTTGGTAGCGTGTATGGAATTACATACATTTTCTTCCTTGAAAGCTGATTTTATTGAACAATATAAAGGATCAATGGATGCAGCTGACATAGCAATTGTTTATTTTAGTCCAGAAGTTGTAGCGCATAAAAAGCTGGAACCAATAAGTGTCGAACAAGTTTCTCAAGCATTTGGCGGGAGCGTTAAGGTTGTATGTACGCGAAATGAAGTGTTGGACCAAATTTATGCACAAGGAAGTAGGGATGTGGCCTTATTGATGATGAGTTCTGGAAATTTTGATGGAATCGATTTTGATGCTTTGGGAGAGCAAATGAGTAAATAGTTTAGCTCACATCTTCAATACATGAGATTTTATCATTTTTGAATTCAAAAGTAGACTTGCCGGAAACATAAATTGGGTCACCTTTCTTTAGTTGTTGACCTAATTTTTTTTTCGCAATTCCGGTAAATGAAATGGTTAAAACTACACTTTCTGGTTTGAGTACAATACCAACAATCTCTTGTTTTCGGTTTTCAAATAATTCGCAAGATAATTTAGCTTGCTCTTTAAATGCATCAATGCCCTTTGTGTTTCGGTTTAGAATTCCTTGAAAAATGTTGTAAAATTGAATGTTATCATCTAAAAAAGTAAGCATAAGATCAAGGTCATACAAATTGTATGCTTCAACATATTCGGTTACTATGGAAAGCATTTTATCCTCCTTCATGACACAATTTGTTAATACCTATTAAGATAAGTATGAATTAATCCGAAGGTACACGTAAAAGTTGGATAACGCAGTTTGAAATTTTCTATTCCCTAATTCCTTTTACCAAAACCCGCCTGAAGATGAACGTAATCATTATGCTGTAAAATGCTCCGAGTAAAGTCAAAGCCAAAAGTGAAGTAATCATAATTGAATTTGCACTTAAAGCGGCATTCGAACTATTAGAGAAATCATGTAAAATTTCTTCTTTTGTTTTTGATTCCCATTCCGGATGCTCAGATAAGAGGCGTTTGAACATGATGGGGTCGGACAATTGTTTTTTCGCAACTTCATTACGTTCTTCCATCTTAGAACTTAAAAAACTACGGTCAATTTTACCGTAATATAATCCCAAAAACATAGAAACGATCATGACGTAAGGCAATGCGGCAGTCAAGCCATTTTTTATATCACCCAAAGCAGAGCTACCGTGAAAACCTTCTTTCTTTTTGTGTAAGAATAGTCCAATTGTAATTGACAAAAGCAAGAACAGGTTGTTGATAGATCCGGGAACTGTAATGGTTGTACTAAATAACCCCAATTGCATAAAGAGTAATTTGATCAGAATAAATGCCCCAGCAAATAGCAGCGCGGTTTTGATTGTAACTTTCATGTGTTATAGTTCAGTGGTTTCGATTTCTTCTTTCGTTTCTGGAGTATCTCCTCTATCTCCACGCATTTTAATGATCAATCCATCTAGGAAATTACGTAAAAACTGATCGCCACATTCTTTGTATTTTGGATGATCTTCTTTGCGGAATATTGCACCTAATTCACTTTCTGTAGCTCTGAATTTAGCCAAAGCCATGATTTCAATAATTTCGGTGTTGCGCAAATGCAAGGCTACTCTGAGTTTTTTGATAATATCGTTGTTGGTCATTGTTTTTGTTTTGTTGGATCAAAGGTCGCAATTATTATCGAACTCTGATTTGATACAATCTCAATTTTTTTGGATGAGTTGTAGGTAAAAAAAAATGGAGACAATTTGTCCCCATTTATAGTTTGTTTCACGAAATAATCGCTTATGCTCTTTTATCGTCTGTTTGAACAGTTGCCAATTCATCTGCTTGATAAGCGCCAGAAGCAAGTTTGTTTTTACAGGTTGTAAATGTTTCGATGGTATATCTTACATCTTCTAAAGTATGAACAGCTGTAGGAATTAAACGTAACATAATAACGCCTTTAGGAACAACAGGGTAAATTACGATTGAACAGAAAATGTTAAAATTCTCTCTTAAATCATACGTTAGGTTAGTTGCTTCTGCAAGATTACCTTCCATGAAAACTGGAGTAACCGGTGAGTTTGTTGCACCGATATCAAAACCTGCTGCTTTCAATCCTGTTTGCAAAGCTCCTGAAACTTCCCAAAGTTTTTCTTTTAATTCTGGTTGACTCTTCAATAACTCTAAACGCTTACGTGCACCAATTGTAATGGTAATCGGTAATGCTTTAGCAAACATTTGAGAACGCATGTTGTAGCGTAAATATTCAACGATAGTTTCATCTGCACAAATAAAGCCTCCGATAGAAGCCATTGATTTTGCAAACGTTCCGAACAATACATCTATTTCGCTTTGAACGCCTTGTGCTTCACCAACTCCTTGACCCGTTGCACCAATTGTTCCGAAACCATGTGCATCATCAACGAATAAACGGAAATCGTATTTTCCAGATTTTCTGAATTCAACAATTTCTTTAATTTTTCCTTGATCACCAGCCATTCCAAAAACGCCTTCTGTGATTACAAGAATTCCTCCACCAGTTTGAGAAGCAACGTGTGTTGCATTTTTCATTTGCTTGTCGAAACTTTCCATGTCATTGTGCTTGAACACAAAACGTTTTCCAGCATGCAAACGCATTCCATCTAAGATACAAGCATGTGCTTCCGAATCATAAACGATAACATCCGTACGATCTACTAAAGAATCTATTGCTGAAAGACAACCTTGGTAACCAAAATTCAATAAAATTGCATCTTGAAAGCCCATGAAATCTGCCAATTCATTTTCTAATAATTCATGCTCACGTGTTTGACCAGTCATCATACGTGCGCCCATTGGGTAAGCTAAACCGTATTGTTCAGCAGCTTCAGCATCCGATTTTCTAACTTCAGGGTGATTAGCTAAACCTAAGTAATTATTTAATGACCACACTAAACACTCTTTTCCTCTAAAAGTCATTTTGTTTCCTAATTCACCTTCCAATTTTGGGAATGTAAAGTAACCGTGAACTCCTTTAGAATATTGTCCAATTGGTCCTCTGTTTTTTTTGATTTTTTCAAAGATATCAGCCATAGTGTGTGTTTTTTTGTGTTTCGAGTTGCAAAGGTAACGATTTTTAGGGGATCTAAAAAATTGAAAGCGACACTTTATTAACCGAATTATCAACTAATAGCGACAGCTTTTAATAGTGATTAACCATTTTCTAATGAACTTCGATTAACAAATCACTTTCAAATATTTCACCTGGAGAAATCATCGGTTCTTCATACGGAATATCGTTTCCATAGCGTTGTTTCATGATTTTGCGAACCATAGGGTGGGTGAGGTCGTAATCTTTTAACTCCTTTATTTTGCCAACTTTGAGGTTTGATACACGCTCATATATTTTATAAACTAATTCTGAGCAATAGATTTCTTTGTCGCTCCAGTTAAAATAGATATCATAGTTTTTATGTAACATTTTCATGCCTTCGGTTTTCATTAAAGCAACGATACTGTCGGTAATAAGAGATTCAGAGTCTTTCAAACGTTTCGCTTTGTAGGCGTTGTCGTCTCCAAAAGTTACCCATTCACTTAGCGGAGTCAGTTTTACTGGTTGAACGGCCTCCAAAACATAAGGCACCCCATTATTCATAAATACAATCCCACAATGTGAGTAAATGCTATTGGTTGCCAATCGAATTGCTTGACTTTGTCCAGATTTCGAAGATTGAAAAACTATGTCTCCGTCTTGTAATACAGGAACAGTATCTAAATTTTTTAATCCAAAAAGATGCTTTTGTTTTAGCGAAGTTCCTGTCCAATTTTGTCGCGCAAAATAAGTTGTAAAAATTAAGAGTGATAAAATTGCAAGTGTAAGTGGTGTCTTTTTCATAACCGATAAGTTTAGGCTAAGTTAAGTCATTTATAGGATATTCGGGTAGGTGTGATGCACAATAAAGTGTAAAATGACTTGGAGTTCTTTACTATGTAATTTATTATCTTCCAACCGAACAACTCAAATTATCTTATAAAAACATAATTAAAGCCGTCCGTCATTTCATCAAACAAATACAAGGTGTCGTTAGAGACACGAAAAGATTGTTTTACTTTCGTCTCATAATTAATGACTGCACCGATAGTTCCGTTTAATAGCATTTGTTCATTTTTGAATATGAATCGCGTCTTTGCTTTATTGACTTTACCTTCGTATTCAAAATAAGTTCCAGATTTTGTGTATTCTATGGCATACTTATCGTTGAAAACTGTATTTCCTAAACCTGCGATTCCTCCTGTACTGCTTTTGAACTTCCAAACACCGAGAATTGCTTTGTTTGCCTCTGGTTCTTTTTTAAACTTGTCACAAGAAACTATCCCTATACATTGTAAGCAAATCAGAATTGCTATAAAATTTAGTTTCATAATTTCTAGTTGTATAGGGTTTTTGTGAATACTTATAAATTGAAAACGATATCTTCTTTTATCATCTCCGCCACATTTACAGTGGGTAAAATAAATTGAGAAAAGACGGTGGACTCTGTTTTTGTGAATAAAACCCCTCTAGTCGTACCAGTTGTAATCATAGCTAAATGCGCTAAAAACGAATTTGGAAATTCAATTTTTGTTTTCTCATGAATGAATTTTATCCAAGAAGCGTTATCAATTTTAAAATGACAGCTGACAGCAATTTTTAAAAAAACATTTTGACCTTCTATAAATTCAAAACCCATAAAAACAGCAATCTGTTTATTTTCTTTATCCAATTTAAATTGAATAGAAGTTTCTAAGGTTGCTTCTTTTTTTGAAGTGTAATTACTTTCAAATGTGGCAAACTGCTCTAACTTAATTAATAGAAGCTCAAATCCAATATTTGTAGTGTCTTTTTTCATTATACAGCTATTGGAAATGATAATTTTGCGGTAACGGTTTGTTCCATTTTGATAATTTGCGCTTCTTGAAAGTTCGAATGGGCAGAAATAGATTTTGGCACTATTTTCTCAACTACTTTTGTTAACTCTTTTACAAGTGCATTTATTCTATTTTCATAGAAACTAGCTAAAATTGGAATTTCTAGAATATTTTGTAATTTTATTTGAGTTTCAATGGTAAGGTTCTCTTTACCACTTATTATTTTAGTAATTTGTTGCGGTCTAACTCCTAATTTTTGGGCTAATATTTTTTGAGACCAGCCTAATTGATCCAATTTTTTCATTACTTTAATTGCAATTTGCTGAGATTCTCTTAGCATTTCACGATTTTTTATACGTAGTGTGTTTTTTTCTATGGTATTGGTTTTTTCTTCAGAAACCAGCGCCAAAAACTTTTCTTTATTTGTCATATTTCATCGTTTAAAAGTTCGAAAAAAGTATCTTCATCAAACACTTCTTCTTTATTTAAATATGCTCTAGCGTTATTCAATTTTTTTAATTCATTATCTGTGTCTTCATGATCCTGCATTATTTGACTCATTTTAATTGCTCCACCAGTAATGACGAAACAATTCGCATCAATTTTGATCGCATATAATCGCAATTTATTTTGTACTATTTTTCCTTTTTGAAAAGCCAAAATTTTGTACTTCCCTTCAGATACTTGTAATGGTTGAAAATAAAATTCATGTGGTTCTTTGTTTGTTTGAATATCATTTAAAAAATCTTGAATTGCTTCCGTATCTTTTAAGATTTCATCAATAAAATCATAAAGATTTTTAACTTTGTTTTCTTTAGCATATGCTTGCAAATATCCTGTATCCGTCCATAAATTCATTAATCTGTCATATTCATTATCTACCTCATTCTCATAATGAAAAGCAAACAATTGGTCGGCAAAGATAGAAACTATTTTCATTAAATAAACTTATAGGTTGATTTTAATGAAAATCTATGTATAAATATTAATGTTTGATAAGCATCGTTCATAAAAGATAAAGTATAATTTTAGAACATTAAACTACTAATTTTTTTACTAATAAACATGAATATTTTAAATAATCATTAATTGCCCTTACATATTCCTTCTATACTGTCCTCCAACTTCAAATAAACTTGCAGTAATCTGACCTAAACTTGCATATTTACACGTTTCCATCAATTCTTCAAAGATGTTTTTGTTTTGAATAGCAGCAATCTGAATCGCCTTCATTCCAGCTTCAACTTCAACCTTATTTCTCGCATTTAAGGAAGTCATCATTTCAATTTGATATTGCTTTTCTTCTTCCGTGGCACGGATAACTTCTTTTGGCAATACGGTAGGAGATCCTTTGCTACTTAAGAACGTATTCACACCAATGATAGGGAATTCTCCCGTATGCTTCAACGTTTCATAATACAAACTTTCTTCTTGTATTTTCGAGCGTTGGTACATCGTTTCCATGGCGCCTAAAACTCCACCTCTTTCAGTGATGCGATCAAATTCTGATAAGACGGCCTCTTCCACTAAATCGGTCAATTCTTCAATAATGAAACTTCCTTGTAACGGATTTTCATTTTTAGCAAGACCTAATTCGCGGTTAATGATCAATTGAATTGCCATTGCACGGCGAACAGATTCTTCCGTTGGCGTTGTAATGGCTTCATCGTAAGCATTCGTGTGCAATGAATTACAGTTGTCATAGATTGCATATAACGCTTGCAACGTAGTGCGAATATCGTTGAAATCAATTTCTTGTGCATGTAACGATCTACCCGAGGTTTGAATGTGGTATTTTAACATTTGTGCTCTTGCATTTCCTTTATATTTGCGCGCCAAAGCTTTTGCCCAAATTCTACGCGCAACACGACCAATTACAGCATATTCCGGATCAATTCCGTTGCTGAAAAAGAAAGATAAATTTGGACCGAAATCATTGATGTCCATACCTCTGCTCAAGTAGTATTCAACATAGGTGAAACCATTGGAAAGGGTGAAGCCCAACTGCGTAATAGGATTTGCTCCTGCTTCTGCAATGTGATACCCAGAAATGGATACCGAGTAAAAATTACGTACCGCTTTGTCAATAAAGTATTGTTGCACATCTCCCATCAAACGCAATGCAAATTCAGTAGAGAAAATACACGTGTTTTGTGCTTGATCTTCTTTTAAAATATCTGCCTGAACTGTTCCTCTTACTTGTTTTAGTGTGTCCGTTTTGATTTGTTGGTACACGTCATTCGGTAAAACCAAATCACCTGTTATTCCCAATAAAAGCAAACCTAATCCATTGTTTCCTTCAGGTAAATCACCTTGATAACTCGGACGGATGCTATTTTTAGTCTTGTAATACGCTTCAATTTTGCTGGTAACCTCTTTTTCTAATCCGTTTTCAATAATGTATTTCTCGCAATTTTGATCAATTGCAGCATTCATAAAGAAACCGAGTAGCATTGGAGCAGGACCATTAATTGTCATAGAAACGGAAGTCATCGGGTGACTTAAATCGAAACCTGAATACAATTTTTTTGCATCATCCAAACAGCAAATAGAAACTCCAGCATTTCCAATTTTCCCATAAATATCTGGACGAATATGCGGATCGTTACCATAAAGTGTAACAGAATCGAATGCAGTAGATAAACGTTTCGCAGGCATTCCTAAACTTACGTAATGAAAACGTTTGTTCGTTCTTTCAGGTCCACCTTCTCCGGCAAACATTCGTGTTGGATCTTCTCCCTCACGTTTGAAAGGGAATAATCCAGCGGTATATGGAAATTCTCCAGGAACATTTTCTTGTAAACTCCAACGCAAAATATCTCCCCATGCTGTGTAGCGCGGTAAAACTATTTTTGGTATTTGTTTGTGAGAAAGCGATTCGGTATGCGTTGCCATACGCAATTCCTTATCACGCACTTTGAAAATAAATTCAGGTGCTTTATAGCTTGCTTTCTTTGCATCCCAATTTTGAAGCAATTCCCAATTCTTAGGATCAAAGTTTAATTTTTCCTTTTCGAATGCTTCTTGAATGCCTTTAATTAAGCGGTCTTTATCTTCTAAGGTGCTTTCTTGTAAGGATAAAATTGTACGGTTGTAACCATACAATTTGTCAGCAACTGTTACTTGTTCATTTACAATTTGATCATACGCACGATTACTTTCCGAAATTTCTGAAAGGTAACGTGTTCTTTCTGGTGGAATTACGTAGATCTTTTCAGACATTTCATGGGTAATCTTAAAACCAGAATCAAGGTCAGCTCCAGTTCGCTCTTTCACCGTATCCATTATAACTTTATACAAGCTATTCATACCAGGATCGTTGAATTGAGATGCGATTGTTCCATGAACAGGCATGGTGTCTAAATCTTTATCCCAAAGGTTATGATTGCGTTGGTATTGTTTTCTTACATCACGCAAGGCATCAAGTGCTCCACGCTTATCAAATTTATTTAGCGCAATAACATCAGCAAAATCAAGCATGTCAATTTTTTCCAATTGCGTTGCTGCACCGTATTCTGGCGTCATTACATATAAAGAAACATCCGAGTGTTCTAATATTTCCGTATCACTTTGTCCGATACCAGAAGTTTCAATGATTATTAAATCGTACTTGGCTGCTTTCAATACTTCAATTGCCTCGGCAACATGTTTTGAAAGTGCTAAGTTGCTTTGTCGTGTTGCAAGCGAACGCATGTAAACGCGTGAACTTTTGATTGAATTCATGCGAATTCGATCGCCAAGCAATGCTCCACCAGTTTTACGTTTTGAAGGATCGACGGATACTACTGCTATTTCTTTTGTTGGAAAGTCAATCAAGAAGCGGCGCACTAACTCATCCACTAATGAAGATTTTCCAGCTCCACCTGTACCGGTTATACCAAGAACGGGAACTTTATGTTTGTCGGAAATAATTTTTAAATCAGCCAAAATTGGAGCCGCAATTTCAGGGAAATTTTCTGCAGCGGAGATTACGCGTGCTATGGTTGGAACATGTTTTTCTGCTACTTTTTGGGCACTGCCGATTAATTCATTTCCTACTGGAAAATCGCATCGTTGCACCAAATCGTTGATCATTCCTTGTAATCCCATCGATCTTCCATCGTCTGGATGATAAATACGTGTAATTCCGTAATCTTGTAATTCTTGAATTTCAGAAGGAAGGATGGTTCCGCCACCGCCACCAAATATCTTAATTTGTGGAGCACCTTTTTCTTGCAACAAATCGTGCATGTATTTGAAATACTCCGTGTGGCCACCTTGGTAACTTGTCATTGCGATTGCTTGAGCATCTTCTTGAATTGCACAATCAACCACCTCTTCAACCGAGCGGTCATGCCCTAAGTGAATTACCTCACAACCAGTGCTTTGAATAATTCTTCGCATGATGTTTATTGCTGCATCGTGTCCGTCAAAAAGTGACGCAGCTGTAACAATTCTTACTTTATTTATTGGCTTGTAAATTTCTATATTTTCCATGCTTTTGGGCGAATGTTTCTCATTGTTTGAAGAAAGCAAAGATAATAGGAAATGGCTCTTTTGCTTCAAAAGTTCGTAAAATTGGTGCACATTTTTTTTTAGCGATTAATCCAGTAAAATTTAAGGGTACAAGTCGGGCGATTCCTGAATTACTAAAGTTGTGTCAATCTAAATAATGTAGGGATACTATAAAGCAAATATTTATTGTATATTTGGTAGGATATAATTTAACTTTTATGTTGCCCAAACATTGATATTTATGAAAGTTGCATATCAAAAATACATCATTTCTCTATGCCTTCTTTTCAGTTTAAGTGCGTGTTCATATCAAGAATATTTTACACTATTTAATGAAACTGCTTCTCCAATTACCTTGGAGTATGAAATTGAATACCCAGCGACTGGCTTTGGCATTTTTGACAATGACCTTCGCATATATAATTTAACTAAGGAAAACGAAATTGATTGGAATCGATTACATGAAGCCTTGGATACCGATAGTTCTAGGCTGCTAATTAAGGTAACGATTCCACCGAAAAGTGCTTTTATTTTTGGATCATTGAGTAACGATAAATATGTGAAGCACACGCAGTATTTTATTAACGGTCGCAGTTTTAATTTGAAACAAATGGATTTCAAAATGATAAACAAAGGATTTCAGGTTACCAAACATTCATTTGATGACTACTTCAAAAAAGAAAATGGGCATATAGCGTTAAGGCTGAAGTAATTGTTATCCTGCAAGCGTCTCGATAGCGCACAAATGCAAAAATCAATAACCACACGTAAGAATAACACGTGTGGTTTTTAAACATAATTGGAAAACAAGGGAATTAGACAGGATTCGTATTGAAACTGAACAAATTCCATAGTTAAAAAATATAAATACACCTAAAACCTACACTTATGAAAGTTGAAATCGAATTAAAAGAAAGTTTTGAAGTAGCACCAGAAACAATTTACAATGCTTGGTTGAATAGTGTTCAGCACTCAGAAATGACAGGAGGCGAGGCAATCTGTGACAATGATGAGGGCGGAAGTTTCTCAGCTTGGGATGGATATATTTCTGGTACGAATGAATCATTAGTGCCGAATAAAGAAATTGTACAAAATTGGAGAACAACAGAGTTTGCTGAAATGGACGAAGATTCTAAATTAACGATCCAACTGAAGGCTACATCAAATGGTTGTGACTTAACCTTATTGCATTCTAATATTCCTGCTGGTCAATCGGATTACGAACAAGGCTGGATTGCGCATTATTTTGAACCCATGAAATTGTATTTTCAAGGTAAGTAATAGTTGATGAATCTGTTTCAAATATTTGGATTACAGTGTTTTGTAAGAGTTAGAGGCGTGTATTAATCTTAGTGAATCAAAATGAGATAAATATCCTTTGCCACATCTAATAGTGGTTTAGAAACTGCTTCTGATACGATGCCAGCCGTAACCATTTCTCCTGTTTTTCCTACTAAAAGTTGTTTCCAATTTTTCTTACCAATTATATAAAGCGCTTTTAGCTCTTCGATTTCTTGTTTCAATTGATCGATCTGTTCTTGAACTAATTTATCATTTTCGATTATTATTTCAATAAGTGAATCAAGTTTCTCATTGAAATAATCTTTTTCTTTGGAAGTAAAGCAATCATTGGGTATTTCAAAACCTATTTCTGTTAATTCTTGCAGTAAATAATAGGCAATTTTTTGATGTTGTTTGTTTGTGTCACATGTCTTTGGACTTTTGCAACCAATTAAATGTTTTTGATATTCAGTTTCATTTGCATCTAAAATTATTCTCAAGAAACCAAGTTTGTCTGTTTCTGACTTAATTTCGAATAATTCACTACGAACCTTTGAAATAAGCTTGTTCACATCACCTATTCCATGTTGTATATATCTCGATACGATTTCTTCTGACAAAGATTGAATATATGGGTTCATCATTTTTTTATCTTTTTAGTTTTCTTCTCCACGGCAAATAGTCCAGCAGTATACTTCTCATACAACTCAAACAAAAACTCCATTCTTTTCGCATCGCTTGTAAAAGTTTGTTTGCTATATGCGGCATCCACAACCTTATCCAATTCATTGTGCGCCTTTACAAGAACTGGTGGCATAGTGAGTGGACTATATAAATCTGCCAGTGAACTATTTGGAAACTCTGCACGGGCATCCAAAACTTTTTGTGCAGCTTTCTCTATGGCTTCTTTTTGTTTTTCTGTTGGGTTTTCCGGCCAAGGGAAATTGTTGTAAACAATTGTGTTCGAGTATCTAAAATCACTTTTTAGTCTTCCACATGTATATCTCACAAATGACATATGCATTTCAGAAGTCAATATCCCAAAATGATAGAGCGATGCATTGGGCAAAGCAATTGCACTATCACTAACAATTGTGTCCTTATCAAGATAGCCGAAAGGAATGTATTTTCTGTTTTCAGAAGAAACACGTGGTATAATAATATATTCCGATAATGGTTGCCTTTCCTCAATGAACAGTGTTGGGTAAGCAGCCCATTTTCTTGTTGCTGCTTTCGTACTATTTAATCTAATTTTTTTTACTTCTGAAAGTCTTTCCAATATTTCAGGAATATTTTTGAAGTCATTTGGATTCGCTGCTTTCAACCAAAAACACCATCTTGGCACATTATTAATAAATTCAAAACTTCCTACATACCGTTTTATGAATTTGCTCAAAGCTGGATACTTAACTAACAGTATCTCCGATTCGTTATTGTCTAATAATAGATTCCCCCCATCAGTCGGCGAACTACCTTTCATCATTTCTGGGACATTACATAATGGCTTCGGCCTCCTTCCAATTAGAACATTTGGTCCTTCAATGAGATAGGGGTTAATATTTTTAGCAACTTTTTCAAGTGGATCAAGTTTCCCATATTCATACTCAAACAGTCGTTTTATTTTGTTTTCAACTTGAGAAAAACCAACAATTATTACATGAACTGCAGCATTACCTCTAGCCTCGTTGTTCCATACAAATGTTTGATGTGCAAAATTGATTGATACTTTATATCTTTTTAATAAAATTGACCATAAAACTGAAACTTGCTCACCTTGGGTAATTGAATTGGTAGAAACAAATCCAACTTTTATTTTTGTGTTTTGAATATATTCGGCAGCTTTTTTATACCATGCTGCAACATAATCTAATGTTCCCGTGCCATCAAAACCGTTAAATACAATTGACATATCTTCCTTTTGTTCCTTTGATTGAAACGAGTAACCGTAAAAAGGAGGATTACCAATTATACATGAAAGATTATTATTTGCCGTAACTAGGTTCCATTCGATGCGAAGAGCGTTGGCATTAACTATGTTTGCAGCTTTTTTCAAAGGTAAACGTGCAAAATATTGTCCAAATTCCATGCTCATTTTAAGATTCATTTGGTGATCCATCAACCACATGGCTACTTCAGCGATACGTGCAGGAAATTCTTCATATTCAATTCCTGACATCATATCCACATCTAGTAGCGCAATTTCTTTCAGTTCAACAATTACTCGGTTGGCGCCATATTGTTTTTGTAAAATGGCTAATTCTAACAAGCGTAATTCACGATACGTAATGATTAAGAAATTTCCACATCCACAAGCAGGATCCAAGATTTTCATTTTACTGAGTCTTAGATGGAATTCATTTAGCTTTGCTTTGTTGGTTTTTATACTTTCAAATTCTGCCCAAAGTTCATCTAAGAATAATGGTTTGATTAGTTTTAGAATATTCTTTTCGCTTGTGTAATGTGCGCCTAAATTTCTTCTTTCTTTTGGATCCATTACACTTTGGAACATAGAACCAAAAATTGCAGGTGAAATTTTACTCCAATCAAGGTAGCAACATTCAAGCAATGTTAATCGCATTTTAGAATCAAAGAAAGCACCTGGAAGAATTTCTTCATACAATTTCCCGTTTACATAAGGAAACGCGTTTAATTGCACATCCAGATTTTTAAAGCGTTTATCTAAAGGAGTATTAAGCACTTGAAACAATTCTTGAATTTTGGAAGCTAAATCACTACCATCTTCTGAAGTTCTTTCTTCTATATAGTCTTGAAATTGTTGTTTGCCGAAAATATTTGTGTCTTCAGCAAACAAACAAAACAACATTCGAACTAAGTAGACTTCCAAAGGGTGTCCATCATAACCAATTTCTTGCAAACGGTCATGTAATTTTCCCATCAACTCAGCTGCTTTAATGTTTACTGGATCTTCTTCTTTATACACTTTCTTTTGATAACCAGCAATAAAACCAAATGATTCAACGTGGTTAACAAAATCAGTTAGTTTGAATTCTTTATATTCTTCCGATTCAATGTCTTCTAAATCATATAAACGGAAAGTTTCAAAATCACAAACAAGAACATATTTTGGAATATCGAGTTGCTTTAAGCCATGAATATATCCTTTCGCTTGTCCAAAGGCTTTATTTAAATCTTTGCCTTTGCTCTTCATTTCAATCAGCATCTGACCTTTCCAAAGCATATCAATATAGCCATCGCCATCACCTAGTTTTTTAACTTTGTGTTCAAACGAAGCTACTTTACGTTGATTCAAACCAAAAACATTGAAAAACTCGACTAGAAATGGTTTTGCGTCAGCCTCTTCACTAAATGTGCCTTCCCATTCTTTAGAAAATGCAACTGCCCTGTCTTTGATTTCATTCCAACTTAATGCCATGCGTAATTTATTATTTAAGAATTGAATATTTGATTGCCCAGAGTTAGTTTAAGACGTTGAAGATAATGATAAAATTGATAAAATTTTTCTGAGCACGAAACATGAGTAAAACTAAAAAGGAGACCATAAAATGATCTCCTTTTTTTTTGTAGCGAGGGCCGGACTCGAACCTGCGACCTTCGG
>JAYSRU010000084.1:0-5289 GCA_043720875.1 Crocinitomicaceae bacterium | reverse complement strand
GGTTGAATTTATATGCAAATTCGTTGAGGTAGAGTTGAAGATTTTCATCGTTAATGTGATGATGTATTCCATTGGTGATTCTTTTTAAGTTTCCGATGACACAATGAACCCATTTTTCCAATAGTACTTGGCCTCAAGTTCATCGCTGAATAAAATTTGTAATCTTTCGTTGGTCATATCTGGATTTTTGAGCAAAAAAAGAACATGAGATCGTAACCTTTTTACGATGAGGTAGGATTGCGGACAATCACTAAGAGCAAAATTCACCAATCGCTAGGACAAACTTCTAATATTAAATAGTACATTTGACCAAAACAGACAAGTCCATGTCAGACAAGATAAAATCATTTGGCGAAACGGTTCGAGACCTCAGAGAAAGTAAGGGTTTACTCTTGCGTCAAGTTGCTTCGGAACTTGAAGTAGACATGGCTTTTCTAAGCAAAATGGAACGCAATGAGAAGAAAGCAAGCAGGATGCAAGTAGAAAAATTAGCAAAGACTCTTGAAGTTGGAAAAAATGAGTTATTGACTTTATGGTTGTCTGACAAGTTACTGGACACACTGTACGAAGAAAGTGAAGCGTATAATGCTCTAAAGTTAACCGAGAAAAGAATGAAACAAAAATGAACTTAACAATAGGACAACGTATTTCAACCAGGGGTGAAGATTTTATCATCACTAACTCCAACGCTAACTATGATGGCTCTTGGCTATTAGAGGCAGAGGGTATTAGCGAATTGGTAAAAGGAAAGCGTTTTACTTTCGATTCCAACATAGATTCAGACATCAAGCCCATTGATCCCAACCACACGAAGTTGTTGGCGGACAATGATAGTGGCTACCGCAAAACAAAACTATTTCTTGAAACACAAATAAGAAACGCTGCTGTTTTTTCAGAAAAAATAACGATAGCTAATAAAGCTGCTATTAATCCGGCAGAATACCAATTAACACCTACTCTTAAAGCATTGCAACTGCCTCGACCAAGGTTATTGATAGCAGATGGCGTTGGATTAGGTAAAACAATTGAAGTCGGTATTTTTCTTTCTGAATTGATTAAGAGAGGGAAAGGGAAACGTATCATGGTGCTGGCTCCAAAATCAATTCTTGCACAGTTTCAGCAAGAACTGTGGCATCGCTTTGCCATTCCTTTAGTGAGGTTGGATTCTGAAGGTATTGCCAAAATAAAATCTCAGCTTCCTTCAAATAAAAACCCTTTCGAATATTACGATAAAACAATCATTTCTATTGATACTTTGAAGAACAATGCAAAGTTCAGACATTACATTGAAAAATCAAGATGGGATGCTGTGGTTATTGATGAGTGCCATACAGTAGCAAATGATAAAAGCCAGCGTGGTGATTTAGCTCAACTGATTACTACAAAGTGCGAATCATTGATACTTACTTCTGCCACACCACACAATGGTCGAAAAGAGAACTTTGCCAACCTCATCAATATGATTGAACCTACTGCCATTCCAAAAAGTGGTGAGTACGATAAATCGCATGTAGAGCCATATTATGTGAGACGGTTTAAAAATGATATTACCGATGAAACGGTTAGGGCAAATTTTCAAGATCGAAAAATTGTTCGGAGTTCAGCTAAACTGAGTTCAGCCGAAACTGATTTTTTACAATACCAGCAAGAACTAAAATTTAATGCATTGAATGCCTTTAAAAATGGAAAGCCAAAAGAAGATTTTCTATTTTCTGTTGGAATATTCAAAGCATTTATGTCTTCGCCAAAGGCTGCATTAGAAAGTATTCAGCGTAGAATTGAAAAAGTTGATGCAACAAAAGCTAAGAATGAATTTGCCTATGAAAATTTAGAGGTTTTAAATGACTTAAAGATAAAATTAGAAACAATCCTTAGTACTCATTCCGATACCAAATACAAAAAGCTAAAAGCCACTTTACTGGAATTGGGTTGGACAGGTATAAAGAAGAATGACCGCTATGTAATTTTTGCTGAAAGGATAAATACACTGGAATACCTCAAAGAAAATCTGCAAAATGATTTTAAAATAGCAGAAGAAGGAATTGCTTTTTTTCATGGTGGTTTGTCAGATACCGAGCAACAAGCCATTATTGAAGATTTTGGAAAAGAGGATAGTTTAGTTCGTTTATTGCTTTGTTCTGATGCAGGTTCGCAAGGCGTGAATCTGCATTTTTATTGCAATCGAATGTTCAATTACGATATTCCCTGGTCTTTAATTGTATTGGAACAGCGTAATGGTCGTATTGACAGGTATGGCCAAAAGAAAACACCTTTCATTCATTACATCATTGCAGAATCAGATATTGACGGATTAAAAACCGACTTGCACATTGTGGAACGCCTCACTCAAAAAGAGGAAGTAGTTTATAAAACATTAGGCGATGCCGGTTCTGTAATGAAGTTGTACAATGCCAACAAAGAAGAACAATTGGTAGAGCAAGCCATCATGAACCAAAACGAATCTTTCTTAGAAGATTTAGATACAAAGATGGCAGGCTTCGACTTTAACACCTTGTTTGCCAATCAAGATGATTCTACTGCGGTTACAATAACAGCTAATCCTTACGAAACCAGTTTGACCATTTACCCAAGTGAAGCAAAATTCTATTCTGATTTATTTGAGCAACTTTCTTCGGCCAAGCAAATAAAAACAGAAGATGTAACAGTAAAAGATGGCTACCTCGAAATCCTGAATACAAAAGATTTGAATCAAATTTTATTTGACCTCCCTCCTGAATCGAAACCAAAGGTCAATCAACTTTTCAAATTATCATTGGATAAAGATTTGGTGCAACGAGCCATTGAAGATGCAAGGAAAAAGAAAGGTGAATGGGCAGAGTTTCAAATATTGAATGAATTACATCCGGTAGTAAAATTCTATATGACTAAACTGGAGGCCAGTGTAGATAAAGATGTTGCCTTAGTTGCCAAAACAAATCGGATTCCTGCTAAGACAAGCTGGTATATTTTTCAGGCACAGGTTTCTAACAATCTGGGTCAGCCCGTTGTTGCCGATTTTTTAGTGGTGGGTTTAAGCTCTGATGGTACTGTAAGTAGAAAACCTTTTCTATTGTATGATTTTGTTAACGAGTTTAAGCTGCAGGAAAACATGCATACAGAAACTATTTCGGATGATGATTTAAGATCTCTTCAATCAATCTTGCCAAAAGCTGTTGCTTCCGTTACAAGTTATATGAGTACCGAACAAAAACAACTGGAAGTGAAAATGGGAACCAAATTAAACGAGTATGAGAAAAAATTGGCGAACTGGAAAAACGATGCTTTGGAACAGTTGGAATTGGACTTTAGCGATAAAACTATCACTCCATTTTTCTCAGGAAAAAAAGATTCCCAAAAAAGAGAAATAGAAACAATTCTTAGTTCAACAAGCCAATACAATAAAGATATGACCTCACTGCAAGGTGATGCCTATTTGAAAGTATTAGCAGTATTTTATAATATTTAAACGGAAATAGCGTGGCATTAACGAACCAAGAAAAAAATTATTCAGCCTTTTTAAAAGAAGTGAAATCCCTCATTCGTCAGGGGCATCAGAAAGCGGCCTTTGCTATAAATGCTGCACTATTAAATTTATATTGGAACCTAGGGCAGAGTATTGCCCAACAACAATCTCTCTTTGAAGGGCGGAATAATTATGTAGAACAATTAGCCAAAGACCTTAGGGCGGAATTTCCGGAGATGACAGGATTCTCAAAACGCAACATCTTTTACTTTAGAAAATTTTATCTGTTTTATTCTGAAAGTTCAGTGCAGCAAGTTGCTGCACTGAAAACGGAACAGTCCAAAGGTGAACCAGTGCAGCAGCTTGCTGCACTCAATATGGAGAGTTCATTCCAACAGCCTGTTGGACTCAACTTTGACTTGCTGAGTGTTCCCTGGGGACACCATCTAGTATTGTTGGATAAGTCGAAAACAGTGGATGAAGCCCTCTTTTACCTCCAACAAACCATCGAAAATAATTGGAGCCGGGCCATTCTTATCCTGCAAATTGAACAAGACTTATATAGCCGACAGGGAAAAGCCATCAACAATTTTCAGCAAACCCTGCCCGAAAAACAGGCACTGATGGCTGAGCAAATCCTGAAAGACCCCTACAACTTTGGTTTTCTTACACTTGAACCCAAGGTGCAGGAGTTGGATATTGAACGCCAACTAACGGAACACATCACCAAATTTTTGTTGGAACTGGGAAAAGGCTTTGCCTTTATTGGACGGCAATACCCCTTGCAGGTGGGTGATAAAGACTATAGAATGGATTTACTTTTTTACCACATCCGCTTAAGATGTTTTGTAGTGGTTGAATTAAAAGTGGTGGAATTTGAACCCGAGTTTGCCGGTAAAATGAATTTCTACCTCTCTGTGGTAGATGACCAGATTAAAACTGCAGATGACCAGCCTAGCATTGGCATCATCCTTTGCAAAAACAAGAACAAGCTGGAAGTGGAATATGCCTTGCAAGGCATGAGTAAGCCCATTGGCGTAAGTGAATTTACGGTTACACAGGCGTTGCCTGCAGAACTGAAAAGCACCTTACCTACTGTAGAGGAATTTGAAAATGAATTAAATAAAATATCAGGTACTACCAATGATTAAATTCATTCAAAATATAGGCGAATACTTTTCATCGAATTACTTTGATGAAGACTTTACTGCAAAGGTGTTGAGTAAAACGGGCTATGCAACTGAGGACATCAAAGAGTTTAATAAAAGGGTTTCTCCATTAAAAGATAGGTTCTTTCGCTTTAAGCAATTGTTTATTGAAGACAAGCTGCGTACTAAAGATAAAATTTACGAAAGCCACCAGTTTCATACAGCATTATTAAATGTATTAGGTTACGATGGCAATTATCCGCAATACAACAACCTATTTCATCTTTCCGAAAATGAAGTAATTCCCGTTAGGCATATACTACACAGAGGCGACCAGGTTCATCTGATGATTATGGAAATGCAAGCCTTGATTAAGGAAGATGATACCGACCCCGATGGCTTGTTTGAGCAACGCTACAATGTAGAAGATGAAACGCAAAACAATCCGCCTCAAAAATACCACCGCACCCAATGGGACAGAGTGTTTCAGGTTCCTGCTCATTTAAGAATATCTCCGGTAGTTATTAATAAAGCCATCTCTGAACTGTTTTTATTTGAACCACACCTGAGGCCCAAATACATTTTGCTGTTGGCCGGGAATATGGTTTATCTGCTTGAACAGGAAAAATGGTTCCGTGGTAGCTATTTGGTTTTTGACTTGGAAGAACTATTCACCGA
>JAYSRU010000083.1:0-15961 GCA_043720875.1 Crocinitomicaceae bacterium | reverse complement strand
TTTCTTTTTCGATGGCATAATCCAACACAACGTTTCGAACTTTATTTAAAATGTGGTGAATTGTTGGACCTTCATTGTAGGCTGGAATAAGAATCGATAATTTAGAAATTGGTTGTGACATAAGTTTGTGGTCGTTTGTAAAATTGTAATATTAATAAAAAAATTAAAGCACCATTTCAGGCACGTTGCTTGGCACAATCAGCTTACCTTCAGTTTTAGCCACTATTTCCTCCACACTTACGCCTGGAGCTCTCTCAACCAAATGAAATGCACCATCCTTGATTTCGAGTACCGCTAATTCAGTAATTACCTTTTTAACGCACCCTACACCTGTCAATGGCAGCGAACATTCTTTTAATATTTTTGAAACCCCTTCTTTGTTGCTGTGCATCATGGCCACTATGATATTATCCGCAGAAGCAACCAAATCCATTGCACCGCCCATACCTTTTACCATTTTACCCGGAATTTTCCAATTTGCAATGTCGCCATTCTGAGAAACTTCCATTGCCCCCAAAACAGTTAATTGCACGTGCTGACCGCGTATCATCGCAAATGACATTGCACTGTCAAAAAACACGGCTCCTTTTTTTGCCGTTATCGTTTGTTTTCCCGCATTAATAAGGTCTGCGTCTTCCTCTCCTTCAAAAGGAAATGCTCCCATGCCTAAGATTCCATTTTCTGATTGAAACTCAACATCTATTCCTTCTGGAACATAGTTCGCCACCAATGTAGGAATACCTATTCCAAGATTCACATACCAACCCGTTTGAAGTTCTTGTGCGATGCGTTTTGCGATTCCGATTTTATCTAATGCCATGACTAATTCATTTTTAATTCAAAAATTGACACGTTTACATTTTTTAATGTGTGCAAAAGGCCAACCTTGTGGTTCCAAAGATAAACACTTATATTAATTTCATTATCATTTAAATTTTCCACTATAAAATTGTGTTCGATTCTGTTCCTTACAAATTGATTTTGAAATGTGATATCGAAATCATACGTTTGATAGGATAATACATCGCCTTTCTTGTTAGTAACTGAAACTACTAATTGTGTATCATTTGACTTGGATTCAATTTCTAAATTTCCACTGATGCTAACGCCGAAAAGGCTATTCGTCTTTAAACTATCTAAAACTAGTGTTTCCGTAATATTAATAAACTCTGAATCCCCTCGGCATAGCGCAGTACTTTTGGAAAACATCAAACTTTTGGGAATTCTGGTTTTTCTTAAATAGGCAACATGTTTCGTTATAGGATCACGTGCGATCACTCGGTAATATTTCTTTAGGTACGGGTTAAAAAAATCAGAATAAATGGGTGTAACGCCTTGAAGAATCAAAACGTCCACCTTTTTAGACTCTTCAAAGCCTTTAAGCAACGCTGACTTCTTTTCCTTGGATTTAGAACTCAAAAACTCCCAATTCGGCGCTAAAGTTGAAAACCCTCCCAAAGTATAATTAGGTTTAATAAGATTGTTCACCTTTTCAAAAAACGCTGACGTTAATCGTTCTTCGGGTGTATTAACAGCACCGTGAATACTTAAATTAAATAACAAGGACACTGGAAAATACACCAAAAGATATTCACTCCATTTTATCCGTTCTAACCCATGAAAAAGTAAAAGTAAAAATAAAGGAATAAAATACATTCCTGTTCTATCCCTTGGATAATTCACAGCAAGTAACTCGGCTAATAATACTGCAGCCACAAAATTTCCTAAAAATAAGTAAAAATAGACGTTCCAATCTAGTTTAATCCACTGAATAAAACCGACGGCTATCCACTTTTTCAATGACACGTAGCCTAACACCAAGAGAAAAGCAATAAACACATACATTAAATGATTATGCCATTTAAAAAACACTAATTGTATCAAGGATACTGCAGTTGTATCCCAAAACCCATCTAATCCAGCATAATACAAACAACCTCTTTCTTTTAACTCGAATGCAAACCTTACGAATGGTAGTGCTCCTATTAGCATTACGCTATTTATGATAATCAAAAATCGGTGTGCTTTGCTATCAAACAGCTTGTAACCTTTGACTTGAAAAACTATTGCTCCAAATAGCATTAATACAACACTATTTATTAACGTTAAGTTTGCTGCTAGCGCGATTATCAAAAAAAGATAACAATACCCCAAGTATTTCACCTTTTTATCCTTAAAAAATTGAATAATAAAATAAATACTGGCCAAATATGGACCCATTGACAATCCATACCCTCTAAAATAGGCAAAGTATTCCAACAAATAAGGGATAGATAGAAAGGAAACAAATGATAAATACACCAACGACTTCCTGCTAAAGCCCTTACATAATTGATAAGCACTCCATGCATACAGCAAAAACGATAGTACAGAGAATATGCGTAGCGTCAAATATAAATCCCCAAACACTTTAAACATTAGGTTTCCTAATAGAGAATTTAATGGATGATTTGCCGCATCCCAATGCATGTGCTCCCCGTAAAAACGCCCCTTATATGCATAATAATGATAAGAGACAGCTTCGTCCACAATAAACTCAGTGAAGGCAGCACGCAAAAGCAAATAACATGCTATTAAAAGGGTAACGAATTGCGCGAACTTCTTAAAGCTCATTCTATTTTTAATTCAAAAATTGACACCTGAGCGTCTTTTACTTCGTGTCTTATTCCAGTTTTACGGTTCCAGAAATAGACTTTTATTTCTGTTTCTTTGTCTGTAAAATTTTCCAATAAAAAATTATGTTTGAAGTGAGTATTTACCTGTTGTTCTTGAAACGCTAGTTCAAAAACATAACAAATGTAACGCTCCAGTCCGGTTACTGGGTTTGTGGTTACCAACACCAAATCTGTCGAATTCTTGGTATCCTTAATGGTAAGGTTTCCTTCTACCGTAACTTTAAGTGTTTTGGCGTTTGTGATTTTTTGCAAGGTATCGCAAACGTAAATATTCATAAACTCGCCATCTAACACAAAGCTAGTGGGTGCTGAAATCAACTTCAACGTTTGCGTTGCAGGCACCTTGCGTTTATATGCCGTGTGCTTGGATGCGGGTTCGTGCGCAATGATTTTGTAATATTTTTTCAAATAGGGATTTCTGGTTTTCGGATCAGCTTGTGTTTCATCTTTCGTAATGAAAATATCCGCAAAGCCCGTTTTATCCATTCCAGTTTGAGGCACAGATGTTTTATGATCTAATTTCGAACTTAAAAAATGCCAGTTAGCGAACATCGTTTTGTACACTACTACGGTGTTATCCGATGCAATAAAACGGTCTGTTTTTTTGAAAAAGTCCCGTGTCACGCGTTCTTCTGGCGTAAACACCGAGCTATGTAAACTCATGTTACACAGAAACGTGATCGGAAAAAACAGCAAGACATACTCGCTATATTTTACCTTATCCATCAATTGAAACAACAGCAACAAGAACAAAGGGATAAAATACATTCCAGTACGATCTTCGGGATAGTGTACTTTTAAGATAACCGCCAAGGCTATTGCGGCAACAATATTTCCAAAAAACAACAGCATCAATCCCGTTTCTTTTTCTTCTAACCACTTTTTCCACTTCAAAAGAAACAAGGATTTTACGGAAATAACAAGCATCACTAAAAACAATGCGAGGTAGCCATACATTAATCCATCATTGTCTAAAAACAACACATAACGTGACAGCGTTTTTCCGGTCATATCCCAAATACCGTCTAACGAAGAATAATACAAGGCTCCTGCTTCTTTCAGTTTCAGCGCAAATTCAATCAAAGGAATCATAGCTAAAATGAGTAAACCAAGTAACATGAAAAAGCCTATTTGCTTACGTATTGTGAACGTTTTAAGATAAGTAAGTTGTATTAAAAGTACACCACCAATAATCAAAATCACACTGTTAACTGTAGTTAAATTGGCCGCGAAAGAAATAAAACTAAACACGTACACGTACAATAAACGCAAGGTAGATTTGTCTTTACAAAACAAAATAAAGTGGTGAATGCTCACCATGTAGAATCCCATTGAAAGTCCATATCCCCTTGTGTAGGCAAAATACTCCATAAAATACGGAATACTATTTAAGGCAACAAATGACAAATAACGCAACGAAGGTTTTGTAAAACCCTTACACAATTGGTAACTCGCCCAAGCATAGATAACAAATGATGCAACAGAAAAAATTCTTACCCAACCGATTACGTCTCCGGCAAATTTATGTATCCAATGACCCAAAAATGAATTGAGCGGATGATTTGCGGCATCCCAAACTGTATTTTCACCCCAAAATGCGCCACGGTGAATAAAATACCAATAGGTTGCAGTTTCGTCGGAAATGAATTCAGTAATAAAGGCACGCAGGACTAAATACGAAAGCATTACTAGCGTAAAAATAAATGCAAACGATTTAAATTTATCTCTTTTTACTATGTTCGATTCCAGCTGAGTCAACTTAACTTTTTTGTCTTACCGTTCGTTGCTCAATTCTCTTTTCGAACACTTCTCCTTTAAAAATGCGTTGTACAAATATTCCTGGCGTGTGTATTTCGTTGGGATCCAACTCACCCGCTTCAACTAATATTTCTACCTCAGCAATAGTAATTTTACCCGCCATTGCCATCATTGGGTTAAAATTTCTGGCCGTTGCTCTGTAAATCAAATTACCTTCTGTATCCCCTTTCCATGCTTTCACAATTGCAAAATCCGCAGTTAAAGCCTCTTCCAATATATGTGGTTTACCATTGTATATGCGCACTTCTTTTCCTTCAGCTACCTCAGTCCCATATCCAGCAGGCGTAAAAAATGCAGGAATACCAGCTCCACCAGCTCTGCATCTCTCTGCTAAAGAACCTTGTGGAATCAAATCAACTTCTAGTTCTCCGGAAAGCATTTGACGTTCAAATTCAGCATTTTCGCCCACGTATGAGCTAATCATTTTTTTAATTTGGCGTTTATGTAAAAGTAAGCCTAAGCCAAAATCGTCTACGCCCGCATTGTTTGAAATACAGGTGAGTCCCGAAATAGGCAACGCCGTTAATGCCGCAATTGAATTTTCAGGAATACCACACAATCCAAATCCGCCCAACATTAACGTCATGTTTGACTCAATTCCCTGAATAGCTTCGCTTACATTTTTTACTACTTTGTTCATCTTTCTTGTTTTAAAGTCCTGGAATTGCCTCTTCCTCATCAAGAACCGCATCGCCACTTATTGCTTGCTCACCAGGACAACTAAACCAATCATCGGATCGATATCCTTCGGGTGCCTCAAAATCTTCGGTGGTTAATGCAACTTTTGGATCTTTATATAACTCTCTCAAATACATTCCGTAAATCGGTAAGGCAACACGCGCACCTTGACCTTGGTCTGTACTTCTAAAACGCACCGAACGATCTTCTGCACCCACCCAAACTCCAGTAACTAAATTTGGCGTAAGTCCAATAAACCAACCGTCAGAATTATTTTGAGTTGTTCCCGTTTTACCCGCGGTTGGTGCGGTAACATAGCCTCTCAATCGCCCAGCGGTTCCACTTGTAACTACCTTTTTCATCATCAATAAAGTTGCAAAAGCTCCATTAGCGCTCATTGCTTCTTTCGAATCAGGTTTAGCATTGTAAATGATATTTCCTTGACGGTCTTCAATACGCAAAATGCAGGTCGGCTTATTGAAAACTCCTTGGTTCGCAAATGTTGCTTGCGCCGCAGTCATTTCCAATAATGTTAAATCTGCTGTCCCCAAACACATCGAAGGTGTAATCAAACCTTCTGGCAAAATAATATTCATGCTTTTGAGCAGTTTTGCCACAGTTGGTGCTGCAGATTGACTACCCATGCGCTTCATAATACCAACGGTAATATTATTCATTGAGTTTTGTAAGCCTTGAGAAACTGAACGCGTTCCACCTGACGGTGAACTTCCAGAGTTGGTAGGACACCATTTATTATCTTGCACCCCGCTTGAATTATACAAATCAATACAATGATTAATATCAGCAATTTGAGTACATGGCTTCACTACTCCCATTTCTATGGCGGCAGCGTAAACAAATGGTTTCATTGTTGAGCCCACCTGTCTGCTCCCCAAGCCAACGTGATCGTATGCAAAATGATCAATATTTGCGCCACCAACCCAGGCTTTTACGAACCCCGTTTGTGGTTCAATAGAAACCAAGCCTGCTTGCAAGAATCCTTTGTAATACAAAATAGAATCCATTGGAGTCCACGTTACTTTTTTCTCATAATTCTCTTCTTCCAGCTTCCAATCGAAGACCATCATGTCTACTTTTTTAGTGTTAAAGAAATTTGTGATTTGTTCTTCTGTCATCCCTCCAGCCATCATGTTTCTCCATCGATCAGAGCGCTTCATGGCGGTTGTTTTGATCTTTTCCACTTCAGCATCTTTTAAGTCATTGCTAAAAGGCTTGTTGCGCAATCCTGCATTGTTGTTGTCAAAAGACCGTTGTAATGTTTCTCTTAAATGTTCTTCTAACGCCGCTTCAGCATGCGTTTGCATTTCATAATTCACTGTAGTATAAATACGCAAACCATCACTGTACAAATCGTATGGCATTCCATCCTCACGCTTATACATCAATTCACCGTTCGGTTTTTTAGTCATCAATACATCATGCACTTCTCCACGTAATTGTTCTCTAAAATACGGCGCTTCTCCACGTTTGTGATCCACAATTTGATAATCTGTTAGCAACGGCAGAACCTTTAACTTGTCATATTCCTCCTTCGAGATTTTAACACGCAAACCATCGTTGTTCTCTTTAGAGTTTTTATACCATTGAAACAGTACTTGGTTTCTTCGATTTACAGCGCGCAAACTATCCGTAGCGCGTGCTTCTCTAATTTCCAACTTAGTTATTTCGCCCAAAGGAACTTGTTTTCTAATGGCGAGCCAAGAGCGATAATTCTTTACAGTAAAACTATAAGGATTAAACAACGAAGGGTTCTTGCACATCCCAACCAACATAGCGGCTTCTTCTTTTGCTAATGTTTTAGGCGTTTTGTTGTAATAAACTTTTGCTGCTGAATGAATTCCAACCGCGTTGTATAAAAAATCAAACTGATTTAAATACATCGCAATGATCTCTTCTTTTGTGTATTTTCTTTCAAGACGTGTGGCAATGATATTCTCTCTCGCTTTTTCACTTAAACGCTTGAACTTTCTCCCAAACATTCCAGACTCAGGAACAGTTTGTCCTTGTGCCTTTGCTAATTCCGCACGATCACGCGCTTGAAGTGTAAATAATAACTTTGCCAACTGTTGTGTAATCGTTGAGGCGCCACCTGCGCCACCTGCATTCACGATAGCTCTTCCAATTGCTTGCGCGTCAACTCCAGAATGTTCATAAAAACGCTCATCTTCTGTAGAAATAAGTGCATCTGTCATAAATGGACTAATGTCTTTATAAGAAACACTTTTACGATTAATTTTCCAATACCTTCCCAATTCTGTTTCGCCATCATCCGCAAAAACGATTGAGGCTAACAATTCTGGTGGATTATCTAAAAAGGCTGTCGGTGGTAAGTCACTTTCCGACTGAAACAATAAGATACAAATGATAAAAATAAAAGGAGACATTGCCCCCAACCAAAGCACTCTAAAAATTCTCTTTTTAGTTTTTTCTGGGAAAACATTCGGATTCACACTTTTCGAATCGTTCATATTGCTAAT
Organism: Crocinitomicaceae bacterium; assembly: GCA_043720875.1. Taxonomy (GTDB): domain Bacteria; phylum Bacteroidota; class Bacteroidia; order Flavobacteriales_D; family Crocinitomicaceae; genus JAYSRU01. Next base: position 8,292 of record JAYSRU010000083.1, on the reverse strand, counting down.
AAATTTGGGGTAAAAATAGCGAATTATCTTGTGGAATTCTACTTTATGGGCACAAAAAAAGGTCGACTATCACTAGTCGACCTACTATTTCAATAAAAAAGTTATTTCTTCTTATTCATTTCTTTCACAAACTGCTCAATTGCACCTGTCATAGAAGGCGATTGTGGTTGTGGAGCGTGTACGTCTAATCTCAAATTATTTTTAATTACCGCACTAGCTGTTGAAGGCCCAAAAGCAGCTATACAAGTATCGTTTTGAACAAAATTTGGAAAGTTTTTAAACAATGACTCTATCCCGGCTGGGCTGAAAAACACCAACATATCGTAATAAACGTCTTCTAAATCTGAAAGATCTGCAGCAACCGTTTTATACAGTGTTGCCTTAGCAAAATTAATATTGTTCGCATCCAGTACTTCAGGAATCTTATCTCTTAAGATATCTGCACAAGGCAAGACAAACTTTTCGGCTGAATGTTTTTTAAGTGAGTCAACAAGCTCCTCAATTGTCTGTTTTCCAAAAAATATTTTTCTTTTTCTATACGTAACGTACTTTTGCAAATACACGGCTACCGCCTCCGAAATACAAAAATACTTCATCGTATCCGGCACTTCAAACCTACATTCCCCAGCCATTCTAAAATAATGATCTATGGCCATTTTGGAGGTTAATATTACCGCAGTATATTCTGAAAGGTTTATTCTTTGTTGACGAAAATCAACTGCAGGAATTCCTACAACCTTAATAAATGGTCTAAAATCAATCTTTAACTTGTATTTTTCAGCTAAATCATAATAAGGTGATTTGTCACCCTCTGGCTTAGGTTGTGAAACCAAAATAGTCTTGATGCTCAATCTAATATAGTTTTATTTAACGTTCAATGCCCTAATTTTTTGCGACGAAGGAGTAGTAAATTACGACCAATGGCAGTATTTCGAGCGTGCAAAAGTACAAAATTATGTAATACCACCGAACATTGTTTGAAAATGCAGTTACCGAACAGCGGATTATCCGTATCAACTGAAACACAAAAAGCACTCCAAGCGCCAACCAAATTCCTAGTTCTTTCCACTGGGGATTAAGCGTTAACACGAGCACAAACGGCATTAAAACAAGTCCCCTCAAGGGATATGTCAACACACTGTTTGTGAAATGGTCCCAACAAACCTTTTTTTCACCGGTCAATAGAAAAACCAACCAAATACCAAAAATTTGATGTGCAAACATTAAAAGAAAAGATAAAAATAACAATGAGATCACATTAACATCGGAAAAAGCAAGCCAATTATTCGTCTCTAAGAACAAAAAAGCAACATACGCAGTACCAAAGAGTGAGTTAATTATTAACATAACGCTAAACCAATCCCCTAGTTTCAATCCATCACGCATAAAATTGTTCAAATTGTTGGTACTTATTAACGCAACGCCATGGGTGCTGATTAATTTTTTCCCACTTAATTTCGCCAAAACCGTTAAAAAAACACTAAAAGACAGAAAAAATAAAAAATGTCCAGACATTACATTATTCTTCGGGAGCAAGTGCATAACCACCGAATCACTTGTGTTTTGTACTATTTCAAACCCTAATGAAAACATAAAAGAATTAAATTTCTTCTTGCAAAAATAGAAATAAGAAAACGCTTTTAAATGTATTCGTTAGAATTTAAACACAAATACTTACTTTTGCTCAAAGTTAGATAAATAAAAAAGCAATAGTATGGCAGCAACAGACCTTTACAATCATCCCGATTATTACAATTTAGATGATTTACTTACAGACGAACATAAAATGGTGCGTGATGCGGCAAGAGCATGGGTAAAAAAAGTAGTATCTCCTATTATCGATGACCATTATGAAAAAGCAACCTTTCCGAGTGAAATACTTCCAGGATTAGGAGAAATTGGTGCATTCGGACCTTACATTCCAGAAGAATATGGTGGGCCAGGTTTAGATCAGATTTCTTATGGATTAATCATGCAAGAATTAGAGCGTTGCGATTCAGGTTTGCGTTCAACGGCATCTGTTCAATCGTCTTTGGTGATGTATCCCATTTGGAAATACGGTTCTGAAGAACAAAAACAAAAATTCTTACCCAAATTAGCAACAGGCGAAATGATGGGTTGTTTTGGATTAACAGAGCCAGATCATGGTTCGAATCCAAGTGGAATGACAACTAATTTCAAAGACGCTGGTGATCACATTATTCTTAACGGAGCCAAAATGTGGATTTCTAATGCTCCCTTTGCAGATGTTGCTGTGGTTTGGGCAAAAGACGAAAGTGGTCGTATTCACGGAGTTTTAGTTGAAAAAGGAATGGAAGGTTTTTCTGCTCCAGAGATGCACGGGAAACTTTCGTTGCGTGCTTCAACTACTGGTGAACTAATTTTTGTAGATGTAAAAGTACCAAAAAGCAATATTTTACCAGGTAGATCAGGTCTTGGAGCTCCTTTAAGTTGTTTAGATTCAGCTCGTTTCGGAATTGCTTGGGGTGCTCTTGGTGCAGCAATGGATTGTTATGATCAAGCTTTGCGTTATTCTTTACAAAGAACACAATTTGATGTTCCTTTGGCAGCTTTTCAATTAATTCAAAAGAAATTGGCTGAAATGATTACTGAGATCACTAAAGCACAATTGTTAACGTTCCGTTTAGGTCAATTGCGCAATGAGGGTAGAGCAACTTCTGCTCAAATCTCCATGGCGAAACGAAACAACGTTGAAATTGCATTAAACATAGCACGCGAGGCTCGTCAAATTCATGGTGCAATGGGAATTACAAGCGAATATTCAATTATGCGTCACATGGCGAATTTGGAAAGTGTTGTTACCTATGAAGGTACACATGATATTCATTTGTTAATTACAGGATTAGACATCACAGGAATTAGTGCATTTACACGCGATATGCCAGATTTATCTAATATGAAGATCTAAGGTTTCTAAAAATAAATTCCATTTATAGCAAAAGCCTCGGTTATTAATTAACCGAGGCTTTTTGGTTTAGCTGTTTTTCACTGCAACGCTTCCGTAAAATGAATATCTGCTTCAGGTATCAAGTTTTCTCCGCGCATGCGCAACAATAATTGAATCAAGGCAACAACGTCTTTTTCGCAATATTTTGCAATGCGTTTCACGTCATTTTCTTCCCAATAAACGCGGGCAACGTCTGCCCCAGAAATATCATCTTTGGGAGTAGGAATACCAAATACGTGACACAACAAGGGTAAGCTCGTAAAAGATTTATAATCGCCAAACTTCCACAATTCCATGGTGTCTAAATGATTTATTTCCCAAGGTTTTTTACCCGCAATATTTAACATGCCCGGCAAGTCTAGGCCGTGAATTAATAAACGTCGTGCGATATAAGGAAAATCGAATTCCTTACCGTTGTGCGCACACATCATGTGATAAGGCGAAGCGAAGTGTTCATTTATTAGTCCAACAAATTGAACCAATAGTGTTTCTTCGTCGTCATGGTAAAAACTCTTTAATCTAATTTGTTTTCCCGTTCGTGTATCCGCCACAAAGCCACACGAAATAGAAACAATTTTACCGAATTCGGCATAAATACTTGCACGTTTATCGTATACCTCATCCACAGAAGTATCCTCGTTAATCATGAAGCGTGTTTTATCGCTAAACAACTTTGCCGTCGTTTCGTCCAATTGGTTGAACTTGTAAGTTTGTGGGGCTGTTTCTATATCGAGAAAAAGCACCTTCGAAAGGTCTATTTTTTTAAGCATCTATTTTATATGAATACTAAAGTTACAAAAAAAATTAGATATAAAGAATTGTTTCAAAATTTTTGCACGGGCTTAAACACCAACTCCAAAATTCGAAAACATGGAAGGCTATCTCACCAATTCAACCGACAATTTTATATTGCGAAACTTGATTCTAATTTTTTCTTGGTTCCAAATGTTTTGCGCTAACTCGGTAATTCCTTTCTTTTTGTAGTAATAATACGGAATTTGTTTCTCTACCCTCACTTTGTGCCATTTATTTAAACCCTTTGATTCAAAATGCATGGATTGCCAGTCTATTATAGTAGGATTTTGAAAGCAATAAATTAAATGCGGAGAATTTTTAATTGTAAAATCATCCTTAGACAAATACTCAAAGGTCCAGGTTATTTTAATGCAATTAACGGAATCTGACAGCGGAGTAACACTCATCAAGGAAGGAAATTCACCTTTATAGACTCCCTCGCTCATTCTTGTTTTCCGTGGCTTAACGTTTTTGTGGAAATTTAAATAGTCTGACTTTGGGATGATTTTATCGTACAAACAGGTATAATGATTCATGGATAATGAATGTCTCAACGCCTTTTGCAGTTCTTTCTTTTTCGTTTCATTTTCAATTTTACGCACACTCAAGTCAGGATTCATATAAAACAATTCGTTTTCCATTAAGAAATATCTTCCCGATAAATATTCGACAACCATGCGAGAATTACGCATGATCGGCAATTGTTTTCTGCACCGAAACTCTGTTAGCGTATCGATTCCGTTACCCATCCAAGCAACTTTATCTGGCTTCGTGAACTTGTATTTGGTTTCCAATAATGCCAAAACACTTGGGGCTAAATCTAATTGCGTGCTCACAGCATTAATAACTTTCGGCCCTTTCAATAACCGAGAGTAAATGATGAGCGGCGTGTGAAATCTCTCTAAATATGCGCCATACTCTACCAACTCTGGCATGCCATGATCTCCATAAATTACAAATATTGTATTATCAAACTCTGGTCGCGCCTCTAATTCTTTAAACAATTGCTCTAACTCATAATCGGTATACAAAACCGTAGAAAGTTCTGTTTTAAAGGCGATAGCTTTTTCTCTTTGGGCAGCTTTTAATCCTTTTACATGTTTATCAAATTTCTGGGCATAACTTTTATCGTGCATTAAAAACGGACCATGCATGGTCATGGTTAAAATAACATCCATAAACGGACCGTTAACGGTTCTTGTTTTCGAGTCGAATGCATATTTTTTCAACAAGGATTGGTCGTCGTATCCCCAGCTAAATCCCTGCACTTTCGGACCCCATCGGCAATAGGATTCATCCCAAGCATTATTAATGTCTCCGCCTTGCTGCGTAATAAATCCATCCATATTGTTGAACACATTCCAAACTCCACAGAAAAAATAACTACTGTAATTGTTCTGTTTTAATATACTTTGAATCGAATAATGATTGGGCAAATTCCGTTTAAAACCTATCTCTGCAAAACCCTTGTCACCATAAGGCAAGCTGCCAAAGCTAGACGGAAGTGCGTTGAAGGTTCTTTCTGCTGTGGATAAAAAATTAGTGAAATACACACTCTTATCCGCCAAAGAGTCTAAAAAAGGCGTGAAACTTCCGTACAATGCATTTTTTCCTTGAAAGCATTTACTCAAGCTTTCTACAACTATAAACACGATGTTCGGCGGCTGTTTTTTGAGGTTAAAATAATTGCCTAGTACATTTTCGTATTCGTTTCGATGCAAAAAAGGGTATTCCTTAGAAGTAATGCGCGTTGCTTTCGTTTTGAATTCCCAATAGTCTTCCCTAAAGTAGAATCGACTTGTTTCGTCTTGTCCAGAAAGTGCTAAAAAATCAACTACAGAACGGGCAAAATAGAGCGTCTTATTCTCCACACTTGGATTCGTGTTTGCCGTGTTTCCATTGAAGCAATGTTCAACAAATAAAGCCGTACCAGCTAGTTCAAGCAAAAGAACGCCATTTTTTAACGGGATGATCCACTTTTTGCTTGCTTTTCGTATAATGTAATAAAGAAAAATTAGACTAACAATTAACCCCACACTTAAACTTACACCATTATCCATAAATGGCTTAACCATAAACTGTAACTCGTCATCCGGAATATTGAAAAGAGCTGTATCGAAAGGTATTTTTACTTTTACATAATAGCCCACAACAAGCGCTGAAAATAATAACAATGGGCAAAGAAATAAAACCAGCATAACGTTTAGTCGTTTGCCAAATAATTTTTTTGAAACGGAAAAAATGAACCAACCTATTATGCTCAAAAAAGAAACCAATGTAATGTCAATGTAGATAGCATTCAATATTTCTCCGAATGCTACATGGCCAACAAAAACAACCTCTACAGCTCTCAAAACCAACAAGAACAACAAAATAATGTAGAAAAAGACATTATTAAGCCCACTCACTTCGGACTTCAGAAAGCCAATAATATTAGATAAAATGGTTCTTAGTCCCGCCAAAACTAGAATCCTTCGCCTTTTTCTTCCCAAACCTGCACCAGCTCTATGAGTGTATCCACTGCTTTTTGCATGTCTTGCACTACTGCATATTCGTGTTTCGAATGAATCGCCATTTCGCCCGTAAAAATATTTGGACAAGGCAACCCCATAAACGAAAGTCGAGAACCATCTGTACCACCACGAATAATAGTGGCTTCAGGGCTCATTCCAGCACGTTGAATTGCCTCTAAACCAAACTCGGTTACAAAGGGCACATCAACCAAAATCTCTTTCATGTTTCTGTACTGTTCCTTTATGTTATATACCACGCTAGCGCCTGGAAAAGCAGCAATTGTTTTGTTTGCGAAATCTACCAAGCGGTCTTCATACACAGCTAATTTAGCGGTATCATGATCTCTAATGATCATGCTAACGGTTGTTGTTTCCAACTCCCCTTCTATACCCACTGGATGTACAAATCCTTGACGATCATAAGTGCTTTCTGGACACCACTCATCCAAGGGTAAGCTATTCATGAAATGAGCGGCAACCTTCATGCTGTTTACCATTTTGCCTTTAGCATAACCCGGATGAGCACTTATACCATGAAACGTAAAAGTCATTCCGTCGGCAGAAAACGTTTCATCTTCGAAACTAGCTAATGGTCCGCCATCTAATGTATATCCATATTTTGCGTTCAATTTCACCATGTCCAATTCCTCAACGCCGCGACCAACTTCTTCGTCTGGTGTAAATAAGATTCTAATATCGCCGTGCTTCACGCTTGGGTTCGCCAACAAATACTCGGCTAAATCCATAATGATGGCAATTCCAGCTTTATCGTCTGCGCCCAATAAAGTTAAACCGCTTGCAGTTATAATATCCTGACCAATTTTGGCTTTCAAATAACCATGTTTCGCAATGGAAATTACTTGAGACGTGTCATCTGGCAAAACTATATCTGACCCGTCCCAGTTTTTATGCAGTATCGGCTTAACATTAGTGCCCGAACAATCTGGCGCAGTATCCATGTGTGCGCAAAAACAAATCGTTGGAATGTTTTTAGTGGTATTACTTTTAACCGTGGCAAAAACATAGCCTGAAGCATCCATTTCTGCATCAGACAATCCCATGTTCAACAATTCTTGCACCAACACTTTACCTAAATCTTTTTGTTTTTCTGTACTCGGAAAACAAGTTGCGTGTGGATCTGATTGTGTATCAATTTGAACATAACGCATAAAGCGCTCTCTTACGGAATAATTATACTGTTTCATGCGTCGTATCGTTTAATTTACTGTTTTTTCGAGAATAAAAGAAATATACTAATAAGCCGAGTCCAAACCACAGGGCGAACCAAAACCAATTTACCGCCGTCATTCCTGTAAGTAAATACAAGCACGATGACAAACCTAACAATGGAATTAATGACCACTCTTTCACAAAAGCAAATACAACAAACAGCACCATCAATGCCCAAAAAATTAAGGTAGAAACACTTAAGGTCAAGGTGTCTTCCATGGGATGAAATAGGTCAATAAAATAGTTAGGGTTGTTCATTAATAGTATTAAAAGCGCAAGAACAATAATTGCCATAAAATAGTATTTTCCATTGATAAAAGGAAGGTGAAAACGACCTTCTACCTTCTCTTTACGTGGAAGCATTAATACACCGCCACATACAATAACAAAGGCGAATAATGTTCCAATACTTGTGAAATCAAGTACAAATGTTTTATCAACGAATAAGATTGGAATTCCAACAACTAAGCCCGTTACAATGGTAGAATATGCTGGCGTTTTATACTTCGGGTGAATTTTAGAAAATCTTTTTGGCATCAAACCATCTTTTGCCATGGTGTACCAAATTCTTGGTTGCCCCAATTGGAAAACAAGAATAACGCTCGTCATGGCAGCCACCGCACATATTGAAATTATAATCTTTAACCACGTTACACCGCGGGCTTCAAAAACATATGCAAGGGGGTCTGAAACCCCCTCGAACTCCTTGTAGTTTACCATTCCAGTCAACACTAAAGCCAAAACAATATATATTATTGTACAAATAATCAAAGAGTACAACATACT
>JAYSRU010000082.1:0-1903 GCA_043720875.1 Crocinitomicaceae bacterium | reverse complement strand
CTCAAAGTTAACGCAGGAGAAATCCATGCGATCATGGGGCCAAACGGAGCTGGTAAAAGCACCTTTGCTTCAATTTTAGCAGGGCGAGAAGAATACGAAGTTACTAAAGGCACTGTTGTGTTTGATGGCAAAGAATTGTTAGAAATGAAAACAGAAGATCGTGCGCGCGAAGGATTGTTTTTAGCTTTTCAATATCCAATTGAAATTCCTGGGGTATCAAATGTAAACTTCTTACGTACAGCAATGAACGAAATTCGCGAATACCATAACCAAGAAGCCATCTCAGGTAAAGATTTTATGGCATTGGTGAAGGAAAAAAGCGCTTTGGTTGAGTTAGATGCAAAACTTGCTAGTCGTTCTGTAAACGAAGGATTTTCTGGAGGTGAAAAGAAAAGAAATGAGATTTTTCAAATGGCAATGCTGAACCCAAAGTTGGCCATATTAGATGAAACTGATTCTGGACTTGACATTGACGCATTGCGCATAGTTGCTGGAGGTGTTAATAAATTAAGATCGAAAGAAAATGCAACTATTGTTATTACCCATTATCAAAGATTATTGGATTATATTGTTCCTGATTTTGTGCACGTTCTTTATGACGGTAAGATTGTAAAATCTGGCGGAAAAGAGCTAGCCTTAGAATTAGAAGAAAAAGGGTACGATTGGATTAAAGAAGAACTAAACGCCTAACCATAATGGAACTTGTAAACCAAACCAATAGTGTGGTGAGTTTTTTCGAAAACCTTGAAAATCAAAATGTTTTCCCAGACGTTCACATTGCTCAAGATGATTTACGTGAAGCGTGCAAATCATATGCGTTTCCAACAACGAGAGACGAGTTATGGAAATACACTCGCGTAACGAAAATAAGCAACAAAACTTTTTCCCTTGGCTTGCCCAGCGATATTGATGATATTACTGATCAAATTGAAGTAAAAGACAATCAGATTGTTATTGTTAATGGTGTATTTTGTGAAGAATACTCAAGAATTCCGACACAGGTAGGATTAGATGTGTTTTCAAGTTTCGATGAGTTATTAGAAGACGAATTTCCGTACACCGATATTTTAGAAGTGCACGATAATATTTTTACCGTGGCTAATCTTGCCTACCCAACCTCAGGTTTGGTGATAGCGCTTGAATCTAATATCGTTGTTTCTTCACCTATTACTATCCTTCATGTTTCTACAGGTAAAGGTATTTTAAGTCAACCTCAATTTACAATTTCATTAGCGGAGGGAGCCGAATTAAGCTTGACTCAAGATTTTATTTCGATCGATGCTTCTGACTGTTTTGTGAATAGTACATTAGTAGGATTCGTTGGGCAAAATGCGAAACTAAAAATTAGTAAAACGCAAAAACTTGACCCAAGCTCAATGCACATTTCGAATGAATATTTAGCGCAAGAAAAAGACGCTACACTTACATTCAATACCATAACAACCGATGGATTGTTGACGCGCAATAGCTTGACAATTGAGGTTAATGGAGCCAACTGCACTACCAATCTTAATGGTGTTTACGATTTAGATGGACAGAAACTAGTTGACAATCATACAGTTGTTGATCACAAAGCACCACACTGCGAATCAAATGAATTATATAAAGGTGTATTGAACGGAAAAGCTACTGCCGTATTTAACGGAAAAGTGTTTGTACGGAAAGACGCTCAAAAGATCAATGCATTTCAAAAAAATGGAACAATTCTACTTTCTGATGATGCTCAAATGAATTCTAAGCCTGAGTTAGAAATTTATGCAGATGACGTAAAGTGCTCTCATGGATGTACTACTGGACAATTAAATGAAGAAGCAATTTTCTACCTTCGTGCCCGTGGCATTGGTGAACTTGCTGCCAAAAAGTTAATGGTTGAAGCCTTTATCGGCGAAGTTTACGAAAGAAT
>JAYSRU010000081.1:0-5321 GCA_043720875.1 Crocinitomicaceae bacterium | reverse complement strand
GTGCTTTTTCTCCTGAAGACAAGAGAAAAAGATTAATAAAAATGTTTAAATCAGTTCAACAAGTAGGACAAAAATATTTGTTCGGAATGATTATTCTTATCATTGTTAAAGGATTGGCCAATAGCATTGGACTGTTGATTATCGGTATTGAAAACCCCTTTCTTTTTGGGTTTTTAGGCGCTGTTTTGGCCATTATACCCTATGTAGGAACCGTCTCAGGTGCAATTATACCTATATTGTATGCTTTTATCTCTTATAATTCCTTGTGGATGGTAATAGCAGTTGCCATTTTATTTTGGGCGGTTCAATTGATTTCGGATAATTTTCTGAGTCCAAAAATTGTTGGAGGTAGTATGAAAATTAATGCCTTAACAGCCATTTTAAGTTTGATAGTTGGCGCTATGGTATGGGGCGTAGCGGGAATGATTTTATTTTTACCCTTTGCTGCGATGTTAAAAATTGTTTGTGAGGAATATGAAGAACTCAAAGCAATTGCTCTTTTAATTGGCAATGAAAATTATCAAGAAAATGATCGCAGCAATAAATTTGTCAATAAAAGGGTTGATAAGATAAAAGACTATTTTGCAAAATTTCAGATCGCTTCAAAAAAAATAAAAAACGCAACCCACAAGCCGACAAATAAAGAAGTATAACAACAATGAAACAAAAAACCAATATTGACATTGGTATACAGATGGAAGGTAAGAACACCAGCTGGCAAAAATGAACGAATTAATAGTTAATAATGTCTGCCCGGACAATTGGAAACATATCACATGCAACCAATGAATTGGTAAAGTACAGTTTCCAGACCAACTACTGCGGAAAGTTGAAGTAAACCTAAAAGACTCCATGGTATGTGTTGCGTGGAAGGGAAGCTTTAGTAGCGCAGTAACCAAAAATTCATTGACCTTTTTTGCGAGAAATCCTGCTCTGTTACGTTAAAATGTAATAGCTTCACAGAAAATAAATGCTATTCTGCAAAACAAACTAGATTTAAACTATAATGCGCATATTTTTTTCATGTTATAAGCTACTTTTAGTAGCGCCTTTGTTTATGCTTACGCAATGTAAAAGCAGCAATGAAAATAAGTTTATTCTAGACGAAAACTTCGATGAAAATAGATTAGGTTGGCCTGAAGAATCTACTTCTTCACATCAATTAAATATCAAAAATGGTTACTACAACGTTGCTTCAATAGATACGTCTCGCTATCGATCAAGTATGTTTAGTTTAGTAGATTATTACACGCGTAATTTACCGAATAATTACAGCATAAAAACTTCATTCAATCTAGTTCAAAGAAGTGAAAAGGAAAGTGATATAACCAACTTTGGGTTGATGCTGAATAGTTCTTCATTGGAATATGAATTTTCTGTGTATTGGCATGGAACAGTTAAAGTAACTGAATATGATAGTAATACTGATTCAACACGAACAATCTTTACAAAACAGCTTGATGAAATTCAATATCCCACAAGACTTGAGTTGAAAATTTCTGAGAGAAAATTTGAGTTATTTGTGGATGGTAAACTAACAGGATCAGGTAGGTTTAAAACCCAAACTAGATCATGGATGAACATGAGGTTGTATACTACAACTAGTTCCAAAGTATTGATAGATTACCTGCGAATAATGAAATTGTGAAGGTGATTGAATATAAAGCGAAAACATATTTAGGTAGACAAATGAATACAATATTTACAAACAAATAAATGGCCTCAAACGTCCCAATAATTAGACAAACTTCTTGGATTTCAGTTATTCCACACATATCATTTATAATAATTCTAATTTTTGTTTATCACAAATTAAATTTTAAAGACCCTGAATTATATGACGCAATTACATTTTTAGCGCTATCTGTATCTTTGAGATATATGGTTCCAATTAGTCACCGAAAAGGATTGAATCTCAGCAAAGAGCATAAATTTGAAAATGCAATACCGTTATTCGAAACTAGTTATAAATTTTTCACTGAAAACAATTGGATCGACAAGTATAGATTTATAGTCCTATTGAGTTCATCAAAATTGAGTTACAGAGAAATGTCATTGTGTAACATAGCATTCTGTTATAGTCAAATCGGAAACGGGCAAAAATCAATTGAATATTATACAAAAACGTTGGAAGAATATCCTGAAAATGGAACAGCACAAGCTGGATTGAAAATGTTGACATCAACCGAAAAAAAAGTATAAGCCAACCGACAACATCTACACAAACCCACTCCTGCAAAATTCCCCTCCTTTGGAGGGGTGTCCGCAGGATGGGGTGGACAAAGTAAACATCAACGACACGCAAAATTTCAACAATGCACCAAAAATCGCTTGGCGCTTTTACATGGGTGCTTACCCGCCAGCCTAAAAATGACTCAAAAACCGAAAGCACATCGCCAAACCCTAAATTCCTACTCCACAACCAATTTCTTCATTTCAACTTTTCCGTTTCTAGTAACTTGAACGAAATAAATCCCAGAAGCTAGGGTAGAACAATCAAAACTGATCTTGTTTTCTGATCTGGCTGTTTCTACTACTGCAGTAGGCTGACCTAGGCTATTTACAAAAAAGACGTCTGCTTGATCCATTTCTTTTCCAATGAGTTCAAATTTACCTTTCGATGGATTTGGAACCAATTGAATAGATTGCGCTTGTTTATTTTCTGACAGGGAAAGGTCGCTCGTGAAATCAATACATAAGCTTGGCGCCGTTCCACCGTTAGACGAATAAGGATTACGATTATCTAAGTCGCCAGAACTGTTCCATAACACGAATGAGATACTATTATTGTAACTCCAACCGGGTAAGTCAACAATTTGTTGCACAAGTCCTGCCAAGTTAGGCGATTGAGCCACAGTTACACCAGCGGTCCAGGGCGCAAGTGCATCAAATGACCAAATTATTGGCGCGGTTAATACACGTGATGAAATGTTGAATGTCGTTGCGCTCCAAGGACCTGAATTGGCAACATTATGTGCAGCTACGTTCACGTCAACTGTGCTATTATCGCTATCCTTGGCAGAAAAGTTAATATAAGCAGAGTTTACCGTTGAATTAGGTGGAATACCGATGTTTTGAAATCGAACACCAATCATTTGAGCGTACCCATCATAACATAATTCTAAATCACTACTGGTTAGATTGATAACTCCAGTGGCAGTATTCTCTTCTGCATCATCTTCTCCTGCTTGAACGGCAATGCACGGCGTTAAATCCAGTGGCTTAATAATGTACATGAATTTATACGTCTCAGTGGTGTCGCCCGAAGTTCCCACTGCAAATACTTTGAAAAATAGTTTAGCTCCTCCGACGGTACTCGGCAAAGGCGAATTCGAAACCCAGGTGGTGCCAGTGGTATTGCTCATTGCAACGGTGTTTCCAAATGTAGCAGTGTCTAAAGACCATTTCACATAAACACTGGTCAACGCCAAATCGTAAAGAATGGTTGAAGTTATAAATTGATCCATGCCTTGCACAGGTGTTGTAAGCGTTGGTGGATTGGTAATATCTGTCGTAACGATAGAAGGGTAATTGGTTCTACCGTCTAAGGTAAACTCCCACAAACCTCGACCCATTGTTGAAGCGCGTAATGTATTTGAACCCCACATCACTTCCATTTCACTTACCGCAACATTTGGAAGGTCTGGATTATAGAGTGTCCAAGTCACATCATTCATGGCTTTTTTGTACACACCGATTTCTGTTCCGATATATATTGTGGATGCGTTGGTGTGATCGATAACAGCAGAGCGTATGGGCATGTTTCCAAGGTTGTAACTGATGTTTGTCCAGGTTGCTCCTTGGTTATGCGAAACGTAAATTTTATTATTATTATCTTGATAATTTGAATACGTAACGATAAGCGTACTGTCATTTTTTGGATCAAATATTACATCAGAAATAGTCAAATTGGGCAATGTTCCTTTGATGTTAGTAAAAGTCAGTCCACCATCAATTGATTTTTCGATGAATTGATCTTTGGCAACCACCAGAATTTTAGAATTGTTTTCAGCAATGGTTGCATATTTTATATCGCCAGCAAAAGTTGGAGATCCCAACATTGTCCAGTTAGAGGTAAAGTCTGTGGTGATATGAACCGAATCTGAAAAATGATAAAGCGTCATGTGATCATTTGGGTCATAAACAAGTGGCGTAATCCAATAACCATCTCCATTGGGTGGTGTAGCACCATTGGAAGTCATTCCGCCATCCTTGGTTACTAAATGCGAACCATATTGATAACTACTGACCATCCAATCATCATTTAAGGGATGAATCAATCCTTCCATTCCGTCGCCACCAGTAAATTCAATCCAGCCGGTGTCACCATGAATACTTGTACCGTTGTCTTGAGATCCGCAAATAGTTCTTTTTTGATTAGATTGACTTAATCCTAAATTGTAATTCATTCTAATACCGGTTCCGTTACTAAGCTTAATCCAGGTAACACCATTGTCTTCACTTTTCACTAAAAATCCGTCGGTTACCGCATAAAATATTCCATTAATACATTCGGCTGTTTGGAAGTCGGCATGCACGTAATCTGTACTGGTGTTATAACTTGTTTGATTTCCGCTTCCAGCACCGTTGGTATTGCCTAATGCCCAGTAAGTTACTTGGTTAAAGGTAAGTCCTCCGTCGTTACTGAAATAGCCATCAACATAACCCGACAACATTTTTGACGTATCCAAATCGTTTACCGCAAATCCATTTTTATCATTGGAGGTACTGCTTATTTGATTAAATGAAGTTCCATTATTGATAGATTTCCAAATTTTTACGCCGGAGGCAAAGTAAACACAACTGGCGCAAGCAGCACTAACGTCAAGTACTCCAACATTACCGCCATTTCCTGGAATTATAGTTTGACTAAATGTAACACCAGAATTAGTAGAAACGAATACAGAATTTGGGACATCTTTTGCATAGGCATAAACGATGGTAGGATCCGTTGGGTGGAAATCTATGTCGGTAAAATCATTGGTTAATAAAGGTGCGATCCAAGTTGCTAAATTGTCCGTTGAGCGGAATAAGCCATCTCTTGTACCAATGAATACCAAGTTTGCTATGGTTGGATGGTACTTGATTTGATAAATTTCTTTGGCTTGACCCAAACCTCCCCAACCAACAGTTGTGGGGTTGAAATTGGAAATGTTCCAAGTGCTCCCGCCGTCAACAGAGCGATAAATCCCATGCGTATAACCATTGTCGGTATTGCTCACGTCAATTATTACAGAATCGGAATTGGTTGGTGAAACTGCAATGGTATTTATCCCGCTTGCCATCAAAAAATCGCTTGTTCCCGTCCAAGTAGTTCCTCC
>JAYSRU010000080.1:0-16211 GCA_043720875.1 Crocinitomicaceae bacterium | reverse complement strand
TCATCGTTGGATTTTGATTTATAAAATATCATAGACGAAGAGTTGCTCAATTTTTCAACTTTTCATCCGCCTCGATAGGTAAACTAGTATTACGCATTTGCGAATTTTGTTAAGCTCGCATCGTTGGATTTCGATTTATAAAATATCATAGACAAGCGTCTACTTATTGTTAAAGCGTTATGTAGAAGTAGGATTTCTACCCGGGATTGGAACGACATCTTCCGATTTTTTTATCGGAAATACAGTGGAAAGCACGAAATGGTAGCCAAAAAGAAATTCGAAACGATTCGCTGTCTGTTTCTTATCCTTATCTTTGTGCTTCCAAAAATAGAAAAATGATTAAAGTTACCCTACCCGATGGATCGAAACGGGATTTTGAAATAGGCTCGAGCGCAATGGATGTTGCCTTAAGTATTTCAGAAGGCCTTGCGCGTAATGTTATGGCTGCAAAAGTAAATGGAGAAGTAGTTGATGCGAAACGCGCATTACCTGCCGAAACGGAATTGCATTTGTTGACGTGGAATGACTTTGAGAGTAAGGCGGTGCTTTGGCATTCATCAGCGCATTTAATGGCTGAGGCGATTGAATTTCTATTCCCAGGAGTAAAGTTAGCTATCGGTCCACCGGTGAAAAATGGCTTTTACTATGACATCGATCTTGGAGAGCAAAAAATTACGGAAGAAGATCTGTTGAAGATTGAAGAGAAAATGAAAGAACTTGCCAAACAAAAATTAGTTTTTGAGCGCAAAGAGATTTCTAAGGCGGATGCAATTGCCTATTTTACGGAAAAAGAAGATCCGTACAAACTTGAATTGTTGGAGGGTTTGACAGATGGTTCGATTACATTCTATACACAAGGAAATTTTACAGATTTGTGTCGTGGACCACATTTACCGGATACAAGTTTCATTAAAGCGGTTAAGTTGACTTCAATAGCTGGAGCTTATTGGCGTGGTGATGAAAAGAATAAACAACTTACACGTGTTTATGGTATTACGTTTCCAAAGCAAGCTGAATTAACAGAATACTTAGAGCGAGTTGAAGAAGCGAAACGCCGTGATCACAGAAAGTTAGGTAAGGAAATGGGCTTGTTTACATTCTCTCAAAAAGTTGGTCAAGGTTTGCCATTATGGCTACCTGCAGGAGCAGCTTTGCGCGAGCGTTTGGAAAATTTCTTGAAAAAAGCGCAAAAGAAAGCTGGTTATGAGCAAGTAATTACGCCGCATATTGGAAACAAAGAATTATATGTTTGTTCTGGTCATTATGAAAAGTACGGTGCAGATTCTTTTCAAGCGATTAAAACGCCAGATCCGAATGAAGAATTTTTACTAAAACCAATGAATTGTCCTCACCATTGTGAGATTTTCAAGTCGAGCCCTAGGTCATACAAAGATTTACCTGTGCGTTTTGCTGAGTTCGGAACAGTTTACCGTTACGAACAATCGGGTGAATTACATGGTCTAACAAGGGTGCGAGGTTTTACGCAAGATGATGCACATATTTTCTGTACGCAAGATCAAGTAAAAGAAGAGTTTAAAAAGGTAATTGATTTGGTTTTGTATATTTTCAAAACGTTGAAATTCGAAAACTTTAAAGCTCAAATATCTTTACGCGATCCTGAAAATCCAAGTAAATACATTGGAAGTGATGAAAATTGGGATAAGGCTCAGAATGCAATTATTGAAGCTGCAGCTGAAAAAGGGTTGAATACTTTTGTTGAATTGGGAGAAGCTGCATTTTATGGTCCTAAATTGGATTTCATGGTGGAGGATGCTTTAGGTAGAGAGTGGCAATTAGGAACTATTCAGGTAGATTACAATTTGCCAGAAAGGTTCGAATTAGAATATACTGGTGCGGATAATGGAAAGCATAGACCAGTGATGATTCACCGCGCTCCGTTTGGTTCAATGGAAAGATTTATTGCTGTATTGTTGGAGCATTGTGCAGGAGATTTCCCACTTTGGTTAACTGCAAATCAGTTCGCGATCTTGCCAATTTCAGAAAAGTACAATGAGTATGCAAATAAAGTAGCAGAATTGCTAGATAATTCCGATATTCGCGGGCTTGTAGACGACCGTAACGAGAAAATTGGTAAAAAAATACGTGAAGCTGAGTTAGCTAAAACACCATTTATGCTGATAGTTGGCGAGCAAGAAGAAGGAGGAAACCTAGTGTCTGTGCGCAGTAAAGCGGACGGAGATTTGGGGTCTATGGACATTGATACCTTTGCATTGTTGGTACAAAAAGCGGTAAAAAACGAGTTAGAAAAGAACGATTAATAATTGAATGAGAAAAGAACCAAATAGAAGACTTCCCCAAAAACAAGAGGACGAGCATCGTATAAACGAAAAAATTCTTGCAAAAGAAATCAGATTAGTTGTTGAAGGTGGTGAACCCCAATTGTTATCTATAGGTGCGGCAATGCAAATGGCAGAGGAACAAGAGTTAGATCTTGTAGAAATTTCTCCAAATGCGGTTCCACCAGTATGTAAAATTCTTGATTACAGGAAGTTTATCTACATGCAAAAGAAGAAGGTGAAAGAAATGAAGGCAAAACAGAGTAAAATTGTTTTGAAAGAAATTCGATTTGGGCCCAATACAGATGATCACGATTATGAGTTCAAATTGAACCATGCGCGTAAATTCTTAGAAGAAGGCGCTAAAGTGAAGGCTTATGTATTCTTTAGAGGTCGTTCGATTGTATTTAAAGATAGAGGTGAGATATTACTCTTGAAATTTGTGCAAGAATTAGCTGATTTGGGTACATTAGAACAAATGCCAAAGCTTGAAGGTAAACGTATGATCGTTATGATCAACGCGAAGAAAGCACCAAAATAAGATAAAATTAGACGCTTGTCTAACTAAAGATAAACAACAACGAGGATTCACTTTTAAATAAGAGAGAAATGCCAAAAATGAAAACAAAATCTAGTGCGAAGAAGAGATTCACGATCACTGGAAGTGGAAAAATCAAGAGAAAACACGCTTTCAAAAGCCACATTCTTACGAAAAAAACAAAAAAGCAAAAGAGAAATTTGACTGCTTCTGGACTTGTTCACAAGGCAGATTTGTCAAATATCAAATTGCAATTGTGCATGAAATAAACCTTCAATAATTTTTGAAGGTTGGTTTAAAATGTTTAACCCAATAATGAGTACAAAGTTGTTTGAAATAAAAACACACTTCTTATTAAAAAATTAAAAATATGCCAAGATCAGTAAATCACGTTGCTTCTAGAGCTCGAAGAAAGAACTTTATGAAGCTTGCCAAAGGTTACTTTGGAAGAAGAAAAAATGTTTGGACAGTTGCAAAAAATGCAATTGAAAAAGGATTGCTTTACGCCTATGAAGGTCGTAAACAAAAGAAAAGAAATTTCCGTTCTTTATGGATTACCAGAATTAACGCTGGTGCCCGTGCACACGGAATGAGCTATTCTCAATTTATGGGAGCTGTTCACAAATCAGGAATTGAATTAAACCGTAAAGTTTTGGCAGATCTTGCCTTGAACAATCCGGATGCGTTCAAAGCTGTAGTAGAAGCTATCAAGAAGTAAATTAATTTTTCTCGTTGTTATTTGAAAGTCTTAGTGAAAACTAAGACTTTTTTTGTTTAATAATTTAAGATCGCAGCTTGGTTGAGGAATTGACCTTCGTTTAACTTTACCCAAGATTGTTTAAATACTTCTGGATTAATCAGCGTATGTGGTTTATCATTGAGGCGCAGCAGAATCGATCTTTTTGCCCCGATTTGGATAACGTAACCACAAGCAATGCGCGAAATTATTATCTTTTGTTTGCCAACAGTTACTTGCGTGTGCTCTTGGTAAAAAGGTAAGGCTAAGAAATTGATCTTGCCGGGATAGATCTTAGCACAATTTTTCATGGTCATTTGCGCTTTTAATAAGTTCTTAGGGCGGTAAGCATCGAAGAAGCAGAAATGCTCATCGCTTGATTGTAAAGAGAAAACGGGTGTGGTTGAGGCAAATAGAATTATTCTGTTTTTTGAAATATTATTGAACCGTTGAAAACTCATGGTGCCGAGCATGATGAGTGCTAAGATTAAAGGTAAGTATAAACGAAAAACAAGTTTTTTTCGTTCGTAAAGTGTCCAGAATATGAAAATAGCAGCATAAAATACAACTACCCAAAATACACTGACTTCAAAACCGTAAACCACTGAACCCGGTAAGTTTTGAATCAAACCTAATATCATGAACATGGTTGTCATTACAACAAAGAGTACTTTGGCAAGTAAATAATTGATTACAGGAACACTCGAAAATGCAATTAAGGCTAGGCCGAGTGCCAGTATTAAAAAAGAATAAATCATTAGGCCAATATTTGTCAGGGCAAAATAGTTGGGGAATTGATGAAAATAGTAGAGCGATAGTGGTACAGTAAGTAATTGAGCCGCAAAGCCTACTGCCGTGCCTTCCCATACGTAACGAATTATTTTGTTGGAGCTTGTAAATAGCATTTTTATGGGTTCATAAAACCAAAATATTCCAACCATAGCCAAATAGGAGAGTTGAAAACCGATATCGAAAAGGTAGGCGGGTTGCCAAAGCAACAATAACAAAGCACTTGCGGCTAATGAATTAAGGTTGGATTGTTCCTTGTTTAATAGTTTTCCAATACTTAAAATACTGAAGGTTACCGCGGCACGTGCCACTGAGGCTGAAAATCCAGTAAGTAGACAGTAGAACCAAATAATAAGTAAAGCATAAATGACAGCTTTCTTTTTGGATTGCATCCGAAAGACTTTAACAAACAGAAATTCAAGAAAAACCAAAACGATTCCGATGTGCAAACCTGAAACGGCTAAGACATGCATGGCTCCAGTGTCTGAAAAGCTTTGTAAGGTTGCTGTATTAACGCCTGAACGATCACCAAATACTAAAGCTTGAACCACAGCCAAATGTTGACCGATTAAATGTTTTTCAAACAAGGAACAACACCAGTTTCTCCATTTGGTAAAATAGAAGTCTAGCCCGTGAGAGGTTCGTCCAATTTTTGTCCAATACTCTTTATTTGCAAATACTTGGTGGCTTACGTTTTTACTTTTCCAGTAGGCTGATGGGTTAAAATCTCCTGGATTTTTACTGCGTTCTAAGTGTGATAAATTTGCTTTTATTTGTATAACATCGTCAATTTGTAGCGACGTTTTACTCGTTTCTAGCATTGCCATGAAATTTCCATTCAGGTTAGAAACAGTATGTTTTTCGGTGCTCACAGCCGCTAACGTTACGCGTGTAAATTTGGATTTTGTGGGGTCGACCGAAATAACGCTTGCAGTAATACAATCACCAGGTAGCCATTTGCTATTTATTCCGCCTGATCCTGCTTGTAGATAAGATCGTTGATACCCAAAGCAGGTAAATAACAAGCCAATTAGCACTAGGTTAGCGTAACTTATGGATTTCGAATTACTACTGTTCTTTAGTAAAATGAAACTAACGCCCAAAAGTCCCGAAATGGTCAATAGGATAGTTGCGGACAAGTCAATTTGTAGTGCATGACAGAGCAAAATACCAAATAGATAAGGCAAGAGTAAAAGTAGTATTGGGTGTTTTTGCACCTTTAAAAATACTAATTATTTTCCAATGCAGGTATTGTTGGTGCGTTGGGTTACAAAAAATTAAACCGCGTCTTGCTTGCGTATTAATTTCCAAAATAACCAGGGCCAAAATCTTTTGATTGTAACGGCTTTAATTTCTTTGTAGCCAATTAAAACTTCAATCTTTCCTTTATTGGATGCTTTGATGATTTGTCTTGCGCATTCTTGTGGTGACATTCCTGTTTTTTGGTTATGATCCATTATGCCGTGTTTTTGACCTTCTGAATTCAACGCGTTTTTCGAGATATCGGTATTGATTTTTCCTGGATAAATTAACGAGACCCTGAGGTTGTTCACTTCTTCTTCTAACAACAGTGCTTCGTAAAAACCTTGTAATGCATGTTTGCTTGCGCTGTATGCGGAGCGTAAAAAGAATCCGAATTTCCCGGCAATACTTGAAATCACAATGATTTGGCCACTTTTCTGTGCCCTAAAATAGGGGAGTACAGCTTTGGTGAGTGCAATGTTTCCAAAATAGTTAACTTCCATTATGCGTCGATCGATTTCCATGGATGTTTCATGAACTTCTGAGCGTTGGCTTATTCCTCCGTTGTTTACAAGAATGTCTATCTTACCTAGTTTTGAAATTACTTCTTTTGCTAAGGTTTCAAAATTATCAGATTTTTCGAGATCCAATTCAAGTGAAAGGTGTTTTTCTGGGTCTACTAATGTGGACTTTACCTCATTCAGGGTAGCTAAATTTCTTGCAGAAAGAACAACGGTTGCTCCCATTTGAGCATATTGTTGTGCCAATGCCTTGCCAATACCAGACGAAGCTCCTGTTATCCAAACTACTTTATTCTTCATGATTTTTTGATTTTCACTTGCACAAAGATGCAAAGAAGCATTGTTTGGTGCAAGGTCTGAACTCGAATTAGTTCCGTTGAAAGTAAATTGATCGAATTGGGAAATAATTAGTCTAACTTCTGCGTTACGTGAAATATACCCGCTAAACTTCTGAATGTTCGACGGGAAGTGCAATATGTTCATCGATAGCATTGACACGTTCATTTGTTAAATATTGTAATTCGTCGATTATATATCTTTGTTCATCTAAAATAACTCCGACATGAAAATCATAACACTTTGCCTAACCACCTTTATTTTTTTTGGAAGTTGTTCTACGCATCAATCGGATACAAAAGAAGTTAATGTGACGCGAAATCAGCTCATACTGCACGCTTCAGATAGTAAC
Organism: Crocinitomicaceae bacterium; assembly: GCA_043720875.1. Taxonomy (GTDB): domain Bacteria; phylum Bacteroidota; class Bacteroidia; order Flavobacteriales_D; family Crocinitomicaceae; genus JAYSRU01. The sequence goes on along the minus strand of JAYSRU010000080.1, from coordinate 9,400 downwards.
AGAGATTTAGGTGTCAATGAAAAGAAGCAACATGAAAGTGTCGCTAAAATGGAACGTCAATTTTTCAGTTGTAGGGCACACGAATAAATTTTTAGCAATATTTTAATAAACTAACCTACTCTAATCTTTAGTTTCCCCGATCCATTTCTAGTTTGGATCGGGTTTTTTTGTCAATTGAAGTCGCTTCTGCCTTTTGAAGTTAGATTAAGTACTTATCTTTGTGGCTCATACTCATTCGACAAATCACATAAACATGTCTGTACATTCAAATATCAAAAAAGTCACCACGCATACTTTGTTGGAAATGAAAACAAAAGGTGAAAAAATTTCAATGCTTACAGGGTATGATTTTTCAATGGCCCGTATTATAGATAAAGCAGGTATTGATATTATTTTGGTGGGTGATTCTGCATCCAACGTAATGGCTGGTCATGAAACTACGTTACCTATAACTTTAGATCAAATGATCTATCACGCATCGAGTGTTGTTCGTGCTGTTGAACGTGCACTTATTGTGGTAGATATGCCTTTCGGATCTTATCAAGGTAATTCGAAAGAAGCCTTAAGTAGTGCGATTAGAATCATGAAAGAATCTGGTGGACATTCAGTGAAATTGGAGGGCGGACGAGAAATTATTGATTCTATCCAACGGATATTAACAGCTGGAATTCCTGTGATGGGTCATTTAGGATTAACGCCTCAAAGTATTTATAAATTTGGAACGTATGTAGTGCGTGCAAAGGAAGAAGAGGAGGCACAACGTCTCGTTGAAGATGCAATTGCGCTCGAAGAAGCGGGTTGTTTTGCAATTGTATTAGAAAAAATTCCTGCAAAATTGGCTACGTTGGTAGCGCAGTCCGTTAAAATTCCAATCATCGGTATCGGTGCGGGTAATGGTGTTGACGGACAAGTTTTAGTTGTGCACGATATGTTAGGTATCAATAATGAGTTTAGTCCTAGATTTTTGCGCAAGTACAACAACTTGTTCGAACAAATGATGGATAGCTTTCAGGAATACATTAAGGATGTTAAGTCTGGGGATTTTCCGAATGAAAATGAACAATACTAATGCAGGATACTGAGTTATTAATTCTGCATGAAGACAATCATTTAATTGTCGTAAACAAAAAACCATCCCAAATTGTGCAAGGGGATAAAACGGGTGATGCGTCTTTACCTGATTTAATTAAGGAGTTTTTGAAAATCAAGTACGACAAACCTGGGAATGTGTTTTGTGGTGTAGTTCATCGTCTCGATCGTCCTGTATCTGGTGTTTGTGTATTTGCGAAAACCTCAAAAGCCTTAACTCGACTGAACCTTCAGTTTCAAGTGAAAACAACACGAAAAATATATTGGGCAATCGTTGAGAAAGCCCCGAAGGAAAAAAGCGGAACTTTGCAACATCATTTGCAAAAGAATGAAAAACAAAATAAATCATACGTAGTTAGCGCTGGAGTGAAAGATGCGAAGCATGCGATTTTACATTATAAAACGTTAAAAACATCTGACAACTATACGCTATTGGAAGTTGAGTTGGAAACCGGGCGTCATCACCAAATTAGGTGTCAATTAGCTACAATCGGTTGCATAATTAAAGGGGATTTAAAATATGGAGCGAAGCGTTCGAACCCAGATGCTTCGATTTGTTTACACGCAAGAAGTTTAGAAATTGATCATCCAACACAAGATGAAAAACTGAAATTCATTGCGCCAGTTCCAGAGGGAAGTCTCTGGAGTTTCTTCGCGAAATAAATAGAAATTGTCGGCGAAATAATCTTATTGAAACCTAGAAAATTTATGTTCCTTATCAATTGTTATTCTGTTTTTTGAATACCAAGATATAAAATTGTCCCAAGCCACTTTGTTTTCCGTTTGCCACGTAACAAAAGCAGCTTCGTCTCCTTTCATGCAAATCCAATAGTTGTAGGCTTCAAAATATCCTGCATCCTTCAATTCTTTCTGGAAATCAAAAAGAATATTCGGATACTTTTCATTATGTGCAGCGTTATAATAATTAGCAATAAATGTAGCGCGAATTCTGTTTAGGCTTTCTAAAGTAATAGCTTTTTCAAGGGCAACTGACACGATTAAGGTGCTCTCATAAATCATGGGGAATGGTAATTTTATTTCATTCGAATTGTCCGTGTTAATATTAATGGTCATTGTTTTGCAAAAGCTTGTGCTAGCGGTAGAATCATTTTTGAAAGTGATTTCGCTTTTGTAAGTATCGAAAAGTAGCTTACTAATCTCAGCGGTGCGTTTAGAATTTGGTTCTAGGTTCATGAAAATTTCTCCATAAATCATTCCCCAAACTTCGTCATTAGAATTTAAGTAAAGTAACGTTGCACGGTAATAATTTGAAGGAAATTTAGGGTCTACATCAATTCCGATTTCGTAATTTGTTAACGCCTTGTTGTATTCCTTTTGAATGTAATATACGTTTCCTTTCTCTAAGTGGAGCGGGCCAGAATTTGGAAATTTTTTAATTCCTTCATCGTAGGCTTCAATTGCTTTTTCTGGCTTGCCTAAAAAATCATAACTGTTTCCTATTAATTGAAAAAGCTGATCGCTCACGTCTGTATCGTTTTTCTTTTTATCCAAAATTTTGATTGCACCTTTATAATCTGCCTTTAGATAATGCGCAAAAGCAAGTTCGTAGAAATAGGTGTATTTTGGATCTAGCTTAATCGCTTCCTTCATCAACTTGATACTTTCATCGTATTTTGCATTATCCATCAGTGTAACGGCTTCTTGTACTTTCTTAGCAGCTACTTCAGCATTCGATTGACTATACGTGTTAAAAGTAATTAATAGGGCAATTAAGAGAGATGTTTTCATGGTTTCGAGTGTTGAGTTTGAAATAAATAAGCGTAGCCTGCTACCAAATAAACACAAAAAAACCCATTCGTCAAAAGAGGAATGGGTTTTAGTATCAAAATAAGGTTATTTTTTCTTCAATCGTTCTTGTTGCGATTTTTGTAAATCTTCTAATTTTTGTTGCATTCTAGATTTTTTAGGTCCAGTTGGCGATGCATTTGCGCTTGCTTTTTTAGCTTGCATTTTTGCATGAAGTTTAGCCTCGTCCACAAAGAAGTTTTTAATCGCTAACGTTAATAGAATAGAAATCAACGTCGAGATGAAGTAATAATAACTTAAACCAGCAGCAAAGTTATTAAAGAAGAAAATCATCATGAATGGAAAGATGTACATGATTACTTTCATGTTTGGCATTCCTGGTTGTTGCGTTTGCGCCATGTTACTGTTGTTTAACCAAGTGTAAACAAGCGTTGTTGCAGCCATCAATAATGTAAATAAAGAAATATGGTCTCCGTATAATGGTATACTATATCCAAAATCTAAAACAGAATCATAACTTGATAAATCTTCTGCCCAGAGGAAATCCTTTTGTCGTAAATCAAATGATGCCGGGAAAAATCTAAATACAGCAAGTAATATTGGCATTTGAATCAACATCGGTAAACAACCTGCTAATGGACTTGCACCAGATTCTCGGTACAATGTCATCATGGCTGATTGTTTTTTCATTGCATCATCCTTGTTTGGAAACTTCTTATTGATTTCGTCAACTTCGGGCTTTAGAATTCTCATTTTTGCCGAAGAAACGTACATTTTCCATTGAATGGGCATCAAAACCAATTTCAAAACTAAGGTAAGCAATAGTATCGCAATACCTAAGTTCATTCCAGTCGACCCAAGTAAATTGAATATCGGTTGAATGGCATACAAGTTTATCCAACGGAAAAGTCCCCATCCATAGTTGATGATGTCCTCGTAATTACTGTCGTATTTTGTAAGCTCTTCATATTTGTTCGGGCCAAAATACCAATTGAATTTCTTACTCACGTTCTCAGTACTTGTAAGACCAAGATTTAATTGCGCTGAGTAATATTTTCCATGTGTAAGAAAACGCTTATTTCCTTCGGCATATTGAAGAATGTTAAGTTGAGTATTTTTCTTTTCGAATGGAGCGTCTGGGGCTAATATTGAACTGAAATAACTGTTTTTGAAAGCTACCCATGAAATATCGTCTTCAACTTTTAATTCGTCAGAACTGGCTTCAGATAAATAGCTGTAATCGCCATTTTTTGGTTTAAAGAAAACGGTAGAAACGCGACGTTCTTCAGAAAGTAAACGTTCCATTTTTTTGAAGTTTGCCTTCCAATTCAATTGAACCTCTTCTGCTCTAACTGTATTTGCAAAACCATTCAACTTTATCTCATAATCCAAATCATATTTATTAGGATTTAAACGATAAATGAATTGAATTTCTTTTTCTCCGCCAAGGTTTAATTCGAAAATAGCACTTGACTTTGTTTGTTTTACCAATTCAAAATTGTGTTCGCCTGTTGCAAATGCTTTTCCATCAATATTGAATTTTAATTGATTTACAGCATCGTTTTCGTCGAACATTACCAAACCTGCTTTTTCTTTTGAAGCAAATTGATCGTAACTTTTGTAATTCTTCAAAATTACACTCGAAACTGATCCTCCTTTACTTGATAAATCAACTTTTAGTTTTTCGTTTTCTAAAGATATTACCTTGGCAGGCTCACTCGATGAAATTGAAATGTCGTTAAGAACAGAATCCTTTTTTGTAGTTGTGTTGGTATAAACCGCAGCTCCATTTGCATCTAAAACAGGTGATCCATTTTCTAGCTTTGGAACCCAAGTTTTTTTAAATTGTGCCGCTTTTTCTTTTTTCTCAGCTTTAGCTATTGCTTCTTGGGCGATGTCTTCTTTACGAGCAAGTTCAACTTTCTTTTGTTCTTTTGCTTGTAACGCTAAGTCTTCTTTACTTGGTTGTTGTAAGTACATGAAAGTTGCTAAAATAGCACCAATCATTCCTAAACCAATGAGTGAATTTTTATCCATTTTTATTTATTTCTATTTTTAATAGCTGCATTTACAAACGCCACAAAAAGTGGGTGTGGATTAGCAACGGTACTTTTATATTCTGGGTGAAACTGAGCTCCAACAAACCAAGGATGATCGGGTATTTCAACTACTTCTACCAAACCAGTTTCTGGATTCTTGCCAGTTGCAATCATTCCTGCGTTTTCGAATTGAGCTGTATATTCATTATTGAATTCATAGCGATGGCGGTGTCGTTCTTCAATTACATCCGTATTGTATGCTGTGGAAACGTTACTTTTTGGCTTAAGTTGACATTTGTAAGCCCCTAAACGCATGGTTCCTCCCAAGTTTGCAATATTTTTTTGTTCTTCCATCATCGAGATAACGGGGTATTTACTGTCTTCTGCAATTTCAGTTGTATGCGCGTCTTCCATCCCTAAAACGTTACGCGCAAATTCAATTACCGCACATTGCATTCCTAAACAAATTCCGAAAAACGGTATTTTATTTTCTCTAGCATATTTCACAGCTAATATTTTACCTGAAATTCCGCGTGAGCCAAATCCTGGTGCCACAAGAATTCCATCCAAATCTCCAAGTTCTTCAGCTTCATTCGTTTTTGTAAGTTTTTCCGAATGAATCCACTTAATGTTAACGCGACATTCGTTAGCAACTCCTGCATGTATAAATGATTCAGATATAGATTTGTATGAATCTTTCAATTCTACATATTTACCAACCAATCCAATCGTAATTTCAGTTTTGGGATTTTTCATGGTATCCAAAAACTTGATCCATGAAGATAAATCTGGGCTCTGTTTTGCACTTAACCCTAGTTTTTCAAGCACAACTTTATCCAATTGTTCTTCTTGCATAAGCAATGGAACTTCATAGATAGTAGCGGCGTCTAGCGCTTCAATTACAGCATTCGTATTTACGTTACAAAACTTGGCGATTTTCTTTCTCAAAACTAAATCCAAAGGATGCTCAGTTCTACAACAAAGTACATCAGGTTGAACTCCAAGTTCTAGTAATTGTTTTACTGAATGTTGAGTTGGTTTGGTTTTAAGCTCTCCTGCGGCATTCAAGTAAGGGATAAGTGTTAAGTGAATTACAACGCAATCATCTTCAAGTTCCCACATCAATTGTCTAACTGCTTCAATGTATGGAAGTGATTCAATATCACCAACAGTTCCACCAATTTCAGTAATTACAATATCAAAGGTTCCTTTTTTACCTAAAAGTTGGATACGTTCCTTGATTTCATCTGTAATATGAGGAATTACTTGAACGGTTTTACCCAAAAATTCTCCACGACGTTCTTTTTCAATCACGCTTTGGTAGATTCTACCTGTTGTTACGTTGTTTGCTTGAGAAGTAGGGACATTTAAGAAACGTTCGTAATGCCCTAAATCCAAATCTGTTTCCGCGCCATCGTCTGTCACAAAACATTCGCCATGCTCATAAGGGTTCAGTGTTCCAGGATCAATGTTAATGTATGGATCCAATTTTTGGATGGTACAGGAATATCCTCTCGCTTGGAGAAGTGTTGCCAATGAAGCCGAAATAATGCCCTTTCCAAGAGAAGAGGTTACACCACCGGTTACAAAAACGTATTTAGTTGAATTTGACATTTCTTATTTTAGTAACTACGGGGCGCAAAATTAGTGCTTTTCGTAGATTGACAAGGTAAAAGTGTGCTTTTGTTAACATCTTTTTTTGATAATGCCAAGTAAGGTCTTTTCATTGGGCATAAACAGTACGAAATTCCAAGATCTACAGGGGTTGTTTTATTAGTATGCGACCAAAAAAAAAGGAGAACCTTTTGGCTCTCCTTTTCGAATATTCTGTTTAACGTATTATGTTTACATGTCCTGTGACCTCATATCGTTTGTCGGTGATGCTGTTGTTAAATCTGATCACCCAAATGTAGGTTCCATCTTGAACAAATTTTCCGCCATAAGTTCCATCCCATCCTACTTGATAATTCTTGGATTCGAATAATATTTCGCCCCATCTGTCAAAAATTAATAAATTATATACATACGGATCGAATCCAGAAGTAAATATTGGTTTAAAGGTTGGGTTGAAAACGTCATCGTCCGGTGTGAATGTGTTGGGAACGTAATAGATTAATTCATCCTCAATGGTAACCGTAATACTTGTCGTATCGTTACATCCTGCTGCGTTTTGAGCTATTAGAGTAACTAAATGAGTCCCTGGGTTAGTTGAAAATGTAAAAGCAGGATTCGTTAACGATGAACTTCCTTCAGTTCCAAATGACCAATTGTATCCTGTTGCATTTACAGAACTGTTTGTAAATTGAAATGCAGGTTCAGTAATAGTTGCAGTTAAGCTTGACGTACCGAAACTAGCCACAGCATAAGGGAAGGCACAAATGAAATTATTCTGTGTAATTGTGCTAGAGCATCCTGCTGCTGTTGTTCCAGTAAGTGTCACGTTAAAGCAATTGGCTGAGGTATAGGTGTTATTAACTCCTGCTGTTGCAGTTGTTGAGTTACCGTCACCAAAATCCCAAACAAGGTTAGTTGAAACTGGATTTGATGTGTAGCCGAAAGAAGCTAATAACGGTAAACAACCCGAAGGACTAACATTCATTGTTAAAACAGGTAACGCATTAATTACGATTACACTTGTTACACTTGTGCCACAAAGTCCGCTAATTGTATACGTTATGGTGTTGTTTCCTGCAGTAGCTAAGCTAGGGTCGAATGAACCAGCTGCTGGATCAATAATTCCGTTACCAGACCAAGTTCCTCCAGGTATACTTGCACTTAGATTCGTTGCTGTAGCATCAATACAGAATGGCCCTGCAGCAGTAATAGTTGGAGTAACCACTGGAGTTATTGTTAATGTTGTAGTTGTTGTAGCTGTACAACCGTTAAACGTCGTTGTTACGGTGTATACCCCTGAATTTGCAACAGAAATCACTGCAATAGTCGGGTTTTGCGCTGCTGAAACAAACGCATTAGGCCCGGTCCAGGCATACGTAGCTCCGGCAATTGCATTTGCTGTTAGATTTAAAGCTGCACCTGCGCACAAAGGACCATTGTTTCCAGCAACTACGGCTGGAGTTGGATTCACTGTAATAGTATAGGTGTCAGTTGCTCCGACACATGTAGCGGCTGTTGGAGTAACTACTATGCTTGAAACTACCGCTGCTGCACTTGCATTTACGGTTGTGAATCCTGCGTAATTGGAAGCTCCTGAAGCTGCAAGTCCTGTTGATACTTGAGAGTTTGTCCAAGCATAGGTTGTTCCTGCCATATTACTTGCAAATGCACTAGCTGTTGCTGCTGCACCGGCACAATAAACTTGATCCAAATTTGGAGTAATTGTAGGTAATGGGTTTATTGTAATAGTATAGGTTTGAGGCAATCCCACACAAGCGTTAAGCGTTGGAGTAACACTGATGTTAGATACGATTGCTACTGCACCTGCATTTGTTGCGGTGAAAGAAGCATAGTTACCTATTCCAGAAGCTGCAAGTCCTGTTGCGATATTTGAATTTGTCCAGGCGTTAGAAGCGCCAACTGGCATACTAATGTAGTTAGAAGCGGGTACTGCTGCACCTGCACAAGCCACAACATTTGCCATTGCAGGCAAAGAAGGTGTTGGTTTTACTGTGATTGTAAAATTACCAGGGACACCAATACAGCTTCCAAAAGATGGTGTTGCTGTCATTGTTGCCACTTCATTTACGGTTGTAACATTGTTTGCTGTAAATGCGGCAAAGTTTGCAGTGCCAGATGCTGGAATTCCCACAGCTGTATTTGAATTTGTCCAGTTTATGGTTGCTCCAGCTGGTGTTGTGGTTATGTTAGAAGCAGGAACTGCATCTCCAGCACAAACTAATATTGCCGATAACGGATTTAACACCGGTAAACTACCAACGGTAATAGTATAGGTAGTGGCTGTTCCAACACACCCCGCTAAAGTTGGGGTTATGGTTACTGTTCCGAAAATGGAAGCCGCGCCTGGGTTGGCTGCAATAAATGTCGGTTGATTGCCTGTCCCGCTCGCTGCTAATCCTATTACGGTATTAGAGTTTGTCCAAGCAAACGTTGCTCCAGTAGGAGTGCTTGCAAATGGCGTTGCTGGAACAGCTAATCCAGTACATTGAGTGATATTAGTTACAGGTGTAACGACAGGTAAAGGGTTTATGGTTATAGTGAAGTTGGTTGGCGTTCCAACACAACCACTTAATGTCGGTGTTACGGTAGCTGTAGAAACAATTGCCGCAGTAGTTGCATTTAAACCTGTGAAAGTTGGCGTACCCACTGTTCCAGAAGCACCAAGTCCTGTTGCAACGTTCGAGTTTGTCCAAGAAAAAGTGGCAAGAGCATTAACTGGGTTGGTTGCAAAGTTGATTGCTGCTACCGAAGTTCCTGCACATTGTGTGATGGGAGTAACGACTGCATTCACTGGAATGGGTCTTATTGTTATCGTAAAATTGGTTGGTGTTCCAATGCAACCATTTAATGTGGGTGTTACGGTAACCGTC
>JAYSRU010000079.1:0-5374 GCA_043720875.1 Crocinitomicaceae bacterium | reverse complement strand
TTATTTAAGAATGTTGCTTTTTCTGTTAATTGCTTTTCAAATTCAGATGCGTTTTCTTTGAAAGTAATTCTTCTTTTTCCGCTCTCCCAAACAACTGTGTCAATTGCTTCTTTGTAAAACAAATAACAGTCTTCGTTGTCAGAATTGCAATCAATTAAGTCTGTCAACTGAAATTGTTTTACTGAGATGCCATTATTGAATATCTCAATACTTTTATTTTGAACTCCGTCCCACTTAAATTCTCTGTCAATCACGTAAGCAATGATTTTTCCGTCATTACTCAAGAATACTTCTTTTCTGTTGTCTGATAATTCAAAATATCTTTCAACTTCGTAAACTTTTGTTGAGTCGGAATTGCAAACAATTGTCTTTCCAGTTGATGTTTGTTCAATATTGTCAAACGGAATAGTCTTTAAAAAATACTTGTCATTTTGTGATTTTACTGTATGAATATAACACATCGAATAAGTTGTCTGTGCAGTAACCTGTCCAATGGTCATTAACCAGAATAAAAATGTCAATATTTTATGAGGTGTCGTCATTCTTAATATGGGTGCTAACGGCTGGCGCTTGGCGCCGTTTTTCTGTGTTGCGCCTGCGGCAGAAAACTCTTGCCAAGCGTTTGTTGTGTGCTGAGGAATTGATGTGTTAATCTCTTTTCTTTCGCTTTAGTTCACTCCAATCAAATTCATATTTTAAACCAGTAGTGAGATAAAAATAGTCGGTGACATTTGTAAATAAGTTTCCGGGAGCGGTCTCTACTCCAAGTGCATAAAGCAAATTTGTCGTGCCCAATTCGTAAAAATTTACTGTGTATTTATTATTATATAACGCAAAATAATTGAATGAATATTGTAGTCCAAAATTTAATGTCACTCTTGGTTTGATTTGAAAATTTGCCTTCAAGTAGAGTTCTGTGTTTAATATTTTTGGATTATACGCAACTGGAATAAGTTTATTTGGAGTTTGGTAAACATCATAATCGTATGAAACGGTTACTGTGTTGTAGGTTGATTCATATTCAGTAGCTGCAAAACTAAGTTCATCCCATTTTGGATTTCGATAAGCCAACTGAAAACCTACGTCTAAAGATAATTTATTATCCCAAAAAGACACTCGTTTATACAATCCAATTTCATATTCAGTTCGCACCGATTTAAAAACTATATTGTCATAAACAATACCTTCAGGGCTAATTGGGAAATAGTTTTTTTGAATTCCATATTCAAAACCAAAACTATAAAACAATTTGTGTTTTTTCCAAAGTAGATGTCCGTATTTTAGCGTAACAGTATTGTCAAAAATACGTTGTATACCATAATTATTCCCGTTTTTTCCCTGCTGTGCTTTAACATTTCCAAAATATTCTGTTCTTAAATTTTCTGTTGGAATACCAAAGTTATAATTCAATGAAACCTCGCTGCTTTGTGCAGCGAGGTTCAATGAAATTAAAGAAGTGATTATTATACTTTTAAATTTCATATTGTTTATTTTTATGGACAAGCCGTTATTTCCATTGTTACGATGATTGTTGTGCTACCTTTCACGAGTTTGTGATAACTCGTAATATCAGCATTGGCAACTGTTCTGTACCTTTTAAACAATTTAAACTTTACTGCATCAACACGCTCCTGGTTTTCAACGTCTGTTTCAGTTAAATTTTGAACAACTTGGCAATTTTCATTTCGCATTTGTGCGGTTATTTGCGCTGTAATATTTGCGATTTTTCTGTTCCAATTTCCACTACTATTTTGTTTCCAAGAGTGCGTCAAACAGCCAACTCGGTTTCCTATCCAATTGTCTGTAACCCAAATTTCTGAATACAACTTCCAATTTCCAGAGGTTATTGCTTGGCTTTTTGCTTTGTCTGGATAACCACATTGTAAGTCTGTTACTATAAATGGTATTGGAGGCTGCCCAGCAACTACATCACCCAATTCTAATTCAGAAATACCTAGAAAGGCATTAATAAAAGTGACTTTAAACTTAACGTTGTACGTTCCTGTTGTTGGATAAGTATGATTTACTTGTTGACTTGTATAATTGGAAATGGTTTGAGTTGTACCATCACCCCAAGATATTTTTAGTACTGCATTTTTTCCAACTAGTGAATAGGGCGTTTCAGAATTATTAGGATCACCTAAAAATGTCGTGCCATATTCTACATAAACGCGTAATCCTTTTGTGTAAGGGTCACAAGCTACGGGTGTACCGTATTGAGTATACTTCATCCGATGATACGCTTTTTCTTTCGATGCTGATTCAATGTTTATCAAAGTTATGTCTTTTGTTAAACTATTGTTGTTGCTCAAAACTTCAATATCTAAATTAAACGCAATTCGATTTGCATTATCATACAAATCATAATTTGTCATTGCGCTAATTGAAGCGAACTCTAATCGAAATTTATCGAAATTTTTTACATCTGTTTTCAAAAATGAATAAAAATCATGGGCATAAATAAATTCTGCACCAACAACGATTAATCTATTTTTATTGAAAAAGAATTTAATTACTTCATCGTTAAAAAAATCTTCATTTTCAATCGCATCAACTTCAGAATCTGTATAACCAATTGTGGTTTCAGGATATTTTGCATCAAAAAAAGTACGAAACGAAATATACCCAGGAATCTTACTTTCGATTACATCTAAAGCATCTTTTTTGCCTGGAACATTCTTCTTTGATTCTAAATAATTTTGAATTAAGGTATACAATTCATCAAAATGTTTTCGATTGTCAAAAAATAATACTCCATCCTTTAGGTTCGGTAAACGATTCAGTACTGCTGGGTCAACATAATTTGGATTGTTTCCGTTACCGCTTACTTGTTCTTTTGCTTTAAACAAACTGTTTAATGAAGCATCTTTAACCTGTTGAAAACCATTTGCATCGATTTGCTGCTCTAGCTTCACAATATCGCCATATTTTAAAATGTCAACACCGGTCATTTCTGATTTAAAATATTTACCCGTTCCTGGTTCTTGGAGTACATAGTAGCGAGAACTACCTATTTGCACCGAACCTAGAATATTTGCATCTGTTTCTTGTGCATTGGCAAAGCCAACCACACCACAAAATAAACTTAAAATTAATCTTTTCATTTTAATAAAATTGCTTGAATTCAAGATTACAAAATTAAATCAAAAACAACTTTTGTTAATTATTTTTAAATACAAGTTTTGCACTTAGTTACTGCCGTCATAGTAATCTGTTCTTAATATAATGCCATCCGTTGGCTAAACGTAACATTTACTCGAGGGCTCTCCTTTGCACACAACGTATCGCTAAACGCAATTGCGTTTATTTCCGCTATACACGAATCCGCTAAATTCCTGACAATCAATTACAAAAACGATTGCTACCGGCTTTAATAATTTTGAATTAAGAAATATACTTCGAGGTTTCACGATACTTTTTTAATTATTTGTTGAAAGTAGCGATTAATTTCAGGTTTGAAGAACAGTTTTTCTAGTAAAATGAAAGAAATAATGAGATTTCTTTACATTTCCCAGTGGTAAACAAGTAAATCATGGCGTTTATTTCCAAAATCGGGTGGCTAAACGAATGTTTTTATGTTATCTGCAAACCCGACCCCGACTTGAATGAAAATCCTTTTTAGCTTCAACAAGCTCAGCTACCAAGGCTGAGCTTGTTGAAGTGCAAAAAAAAGATTGGAATGGAAGGCGGAAATGGGCGCCAAAAAAAAATCCTACCCAACGAATTGGATAGGATAAATAAAATCTGAAAATTATTTCAAGGTTTTCAAATCGAGACGTGTTTAAAATTTTACGATAGAGTCCGTCAGCTGACGGACGACTGAGTCAAATTTTTGAAACAACGATGAGTTGGAATTCCTTGAGGTGATTTTTTACTGCAATTTGTTACCAGCACGCTTACGATCACCCTCTTTCAAATGAATCTTGCGAATTCTTAAACTTTCTGGTGTAACCTCAACATACTCGTCGCCTTGGATATATTCTAAACATTCTTCCAAAGAGAAAACTTTTGGTGGAGCTAAACGAACTTTATCATCATTACCTGACGAACGCATGTTGGTTAATTTTTTAGTCTTCGTTACGTTCACACACAAATCTCCTGCACGTGAATTTTCACCAATTACTTGACCTTCATAAATATTTTCATTCGGTTGAATAAAGAATTTACCACGATCTTGAAGGTTATTCAAAGAGAAAGGAATTGAAGTTCCTAATTCTAATGAAATCAATGATCCATTTTGACGACCAGCAATTTCTCCTTTGTAAGGTTGGTACTCGATAAAACGGTGACTCATAATTGCTTCACCCGCAGTTTGTGTTAACAAGTGATTTCTTAATCCAATGATTCCACGAGAAGGAATTTGAAAATCAATAATCATACGTTCTCCTTTTGGAGTCATATTTGTCATTTCACCACGACGTTTTGTAACCGCTTCAACAGCAGTACCCGAATATATTTCTGGTAAATCGATTGTTAATTCTTCAACTGGCTCACATTTTTGTCCATCAATTTCTTTCAAGATAACTTGTGGTTGCCCCACTTGTAATTCATAACCTTCACGACGCATGGTTTCGATCAAAACTGACAAGTGTAAAACTCCACGTCCGAAAACGATCCATTTATCCGCTTTATCAGTATCTGAAACACGTAACGCAAGATTTTTTTCTAATTCCTTAGTTAAACGATCTTGGATGTGACGCGATGTAACCAACTTCCCTTCTTTACCAAAGAATGGTGAATCGTTGATAGAAAACAACATACTCATGGTAGGCTCATCAATTGAAATCGTTGCCAAAGGCTCTGGGTTTTCGAAATCACAGATACAATCTCCAATTTCAAATCCTTCAATACCTGTCACAGCACAAAGATCGCCTGGTTGTACAGAAGTAACTTTACGACGCTCAATACCCTCAAAAACGAAAACTTCTTTAATTTTGTGCTTTTCCAATGAACCATCGCGTTTTGCCAACATAATTTGTTGCCCTTCTAAGATAGTTCCACGGGTTAAACGACCAATACCAATTCTACCAACATACGTTGAGAAATCTAATGACGTCAACAACATTTGTGTATTTCCTTCAGGAATAACGATCGGTGGAAAATACTCTAAAATTTGATCTAATAAAGGAATAATGTTCGTGGTAACATTTTTCCAATCTGTACTCATCCAGTTATTTTTCGCCGAACCATAAATGGTTGGGAAATTTAATTGCTCTTCGTTCGCATCCAATTCAAACATTAAATCGAATACTTTTTCGTGCACTTCGTCTGGAGTACAGTTGTTTGGGAGAGCGGAAAAAGAAGAATTACTTTCAAAGAAAACGCATCTGAATTTGAAAAGCAATTAACAGAAAAAGCAACATTCTTAAATAAT
>JAYSRU010000078.1:0-1936 GCA_043720875.1 Crocinitomicaceae bacterium | reverse complement strand
TCTCGCGTTGTGTTGTAGAAGATTGAATTAGATCTTTTAACCCTTAATTTTATATTTATGTCAGAAGTTATAGTGCCTCAAAAACCAAAATCTAACGGTGGATTAATTGCAATATTATTGCTACTTATGGGCGGTTTAGTTGTAATGACTTGGTTATACGCAGGAAGAGGAAAAGACCTTGAAGCGTGTGATAACAAAAGAATTGCGTTAGAAACAGACATGACCGGAATGAATGAAATGATGTCGGGATATGTTGATAACATGTCGAACGACCTTAAGTCTGATTTCAAAAGCATGCTTAAAACGTATGATGCATTGATTGCAAAAGATGCTTCTAAAGCCGACAGTCTAAATGTACAAAAAGATAAGATCAAAGGCTTGATGAATGAATTGGAAGCGCAACGTAGATCGGGTCGTCTTTCGGCTCAAACGGTATTTCAATTGCGTAAAGAAAACGAAACCTTGCGCGGCATCATGAAAGGTTATGTTGTTCAAATTGATTCATTGAATACATTGAACTTGAACCTTACAACAAAATTGGATAACACTACAACTGAATTGAATACCACCACACAAGAACGTGATGTATTAAAAACTGATGTAGAACAAAAGGATGCTGTCTTGAAAAAAGGTGCACGAATTGCAGCGTATGGATTCAGTTCAACTGGTTTACGTGAAAAGTTAAACAGAAGTACTGAGCCTACAACGAAAGCAAAAAGTTGTATTCAGATTAGATCTAGCTTCACATTAGGCGAAAATACAATTGCATCTGCTGGAAGTAAAACAGTTTATATGCAAATTATTAATCCGGATGGAAAAACCTTAGGTACAAAGACAACAAGTATTGATGGAAGTAATGTTGCTTATTCTGACAGTAGAACTATTGACTATGCTAACCAAGCAGTTGATGTTACTATTTTCTATGACTTGAACGGTGAAGACCCAATCAAAGGAAATTATACTGTAAAAATATATGTTGATGGTCAATTGGCAGGTAAAGACAACTTTACACTGAAATAGAAGTAGCTTAGATTTTTTAAAGCCTCATACATTTTGTGTGAGGCTTTTTTATTTTCTGTATATTCGCGATCCAATATTTGAGTTAAATTAACTATGCACGAAAGACATACCAATAGAGAACGTTATTTTGAAGAACAAAATTTTACAACAAAAAAATTTGTGATTCCATATATCAATGAAGTGAAGTTGGTAACTCCAGATTCTGTTGTATTAGAAATTGGTTGTGGTGAAGGCGGAAATCTGAAACCATTCTTAGATATGGGTTGTCGCTGTATTGGAATCGATTTATCTGAGAGCAAAATTCAAAATGGCATTGAATATTATAGCAAAGATGCGAATCAAGCAAAGATAGACTTCATTTATGCAGATATTTATGATGTTGAACCGCGTGAAGATCAAAAAGCTGATATTATTATTCTTCGGGATGTTATTGAACATATTTACCACCAAGATAAATTTGTATTTCATTTGCGAAAGTTCATGAAAGAAGGAGCCATTGTATTTTTTGCTTATCCACCCTGGAGAATGCCGTTTGGAGGACATCAACAAGTGTTAAAAAGCAAATTTTGGAGTAAAGCGCCGTATTGGCATTTATTACCGCGCCCGTTGGTTAAGGGGATTTTAAAAAGCGGTAAGATGCATGCTTCAATTCCAGGAATAATGGAAGTTACGGATACAGGAATCTCAACGTATCGCTTCAATAAGATAATGAAAAGTGCAGGTTTTAAAACCATAAAGGAAACTTATTACTTTATCAACCCGAACTACGAGGTGAAGTTTAAACTAAAGACCAGAAAATTGTGGCAGATATTCAATATTCCTCATTTGCGCGATTCGTATACTACCACACATTATTGTATCGTTAGTTTGTGAGACGAATGGGCACTTATTTGACTTATCTCTTTTGAATAAGTTC
>JAYSRU010000077.1:0-16444 GCA_043720875.1 Crocinitomicaceae bacterium | reverse complement strand
TTAATGACAGTTTCGGACCCATTGTTTGATGTTGCTTTGATAAAATATACACCTTTGCTTAAGTGCGTAGCAGGAATTTTAATTGTATTAATTCCTTTAGTAACCTGTATAGCTTCATTCGTAAACAATTGACCAATTGCGTTAGTTATTAGAACAGTTAATTCTAAATCCTCTTTACTTGCAACTGATATATTTATCTCGTCATTTTCGATAGGATTTGGAAAAACATCAATTAAATCTATCTCTCCTTGCGTAATTACAACAGTATTAGAATAGCTGAAATTAGCATCGAAATCGGTTTGTTTCAGCCTATAATAAATCACAGGATGCTCAAAATCATAGTCAAATGTTTCATAATTCAAAAGCGTACTTGAATTTCCTGCACCCGTAACTAATTCATAAACAAGCCAATTGATGCCATCCAAACTGCGCTCTAAAGAAAAATAAGCGTTGTTGGTTTCAGAAATAGTTGACCAATTCAATTTGTTTCGATTTCTTTGCCCCTCACCTGAAAATGATAATAGTTCGATTGAAAGTGGGCAAGGATTAACCGTTATTACTACTGGAACTCTAAAACTACCGGGACAAAAACCAACATAATAGGTTGTTGTTGCCAATAAAATTGGTGTGGTAAAAGTCATGCCAGTTCCAACTGATGCTCCTCCATATTGTTGCGTGTACCAAGAAGGTAAGCCGGGTGAAGTTCCTGAATAAACGGCGGTTAAAAGGGCTGTCGCGTTACTACAAATGGTGACGTTTGCAGCAGTAAGATTATAAGCAGTTATGGCTTGAACTAATCCCGCTCCACCGCTTGTTGCACCATTGGGTGGAAATCCAGAAACAATACTTGCATTTGTAGTACCATTAGCTCCACCGGCAACAGAAGTAATTGGTGTTCCTGAGACAAAAGCAATGAGTCCACCGCCGCCGCCGCCGCCTGGGCCTTGTGCTTCGCGAACGGCTCCAGTTCCAAAACTTGCAATTTGCAACCCTCCATTTCCGCCAATTGTATTTAGCGTTAAGGTACCCGGTAAAGCGGATGTGTTATTAATGATAATTGAGCCACCAGCACCAGCGCCACCAGCACCATCTACTCCAGTTTTAGCACCTAAACCTGCAGCAGTTCCTTGGCAATTAGATCCATTTGCTCCATTCGCTTCAAACGTACTTGTACCTGAAATTGTGCCGTAGGTTCTTAGAAAAATAATTCCTCCTCCAATTCCACCATTTCCTCTAGATACCGTTGCGGTAGTACTGTTATTGGCATCGGCAGCACCGCCACCACCACCTAGAAAAGCACGATCAACAGAATATGGTAAGGTATGACCACCAAGGCCGCCCATTACTCTTCGTTTATCTCCTCCCCAACCAATATTATCAGGACCAACAGAAGCTTCATTTGCATCTGTCGAGGCCATTGTATAGCCACCTCTTCCTCCTCCACTACTCGACCCAGTTGACATTCCAACAAATTCTAAGTCCCAAATTGAAGCAAAGCCCGCAGGAGTGTTTCCTCGGCCTGTCCAAGTAGCTGTATTCCCAACATTGGAACCACCACCACCGCCAGAATTATGCTCAGAACCGCCGCCGCCGCCATTGGCAACAGCACCGCGTCCAGCATTTCCACAACTCAATAAATAATCAGCATTAGATCCGCCTATTCCTTCACCTTTCGCCCCGGCACCAATAGAAGGCGCAATGGTATTGTTGGTAGCATAATAGGACACTGAACCAACTGTATTAGTACTATTGGTTGAAGCACCCGTCATGTTTACAGCACCACCTCTAAATCCAAAGGCTGAAGCAGAGATGCGAGAACCGGCAGTCATGGTCAATGTTCCATTTACTTCTATTCCTACAACCCCTCCAATAGTGCCAGACCAGGTTAGCGGATTAACTAATGCCGTTGCGTTCAATAATAAATCGTTATACCTTGGAATTCGTACAACTTGCGATTTACCCGCAGCTGAAAAAGCAGTCAATAAAGGACAGTCCACGTTGATAATTGTACCTCCAGAAACACTTGCTACTTCAGCATATTGAAATTTTCCTGCACCATTTAGATTCGTCACAGTTCCATACAAGTATTGCGCAGTAGGGTCTGCCCAATTCGCAGGCCAGGAAAACTCTGTAGGGTAAGCAAAGTTACTACCTGGCATCGCTGCATTATCGCTATTAATGGAAGCGCCTTGCATTTGAATAATCAAAATTAAATCTCCTGCAGCCAATGGTGTTGCACCGAAAGCACCACCTGTCATTGTATTATTGGCAACGGTGAGCGAAGTAGCATTCAAAACTACATTGGTCGTAACATTGGTATACGTATTAATAACAACGGTACCACTTAAATTACCGTTTAAATCTTTTCCACGTTGTGCATATAAAGTTGATACAGCAAGGGTTAATGACACAAGTATTATTAAAAATCGTATGTATATTATCCTTTGCATTACTTAAATATATAATTCTAATGTGAGATCAAAATAATGTAAATCTTTTTCTAGCGCTGTAAAATTATAAATAAAATCTTTGCTTGATTTCATTTTCATTGTAATAAATCCTAATCCAGCCCCTCCTTTTTCGCTCAACGTACCTTGACTCAAAACGTTGATATACATTTCTTTCACCAACGATTCAGACAATCCATTTAGTAGCATTATTTGCTTGATTAAAATCGCTTTCTCAGAAGAATTTACAATATTTCCAAAACTAATCTTATATGATGTTTTGCTTTTGGATACCGTAAGATGACTTAAATGGATATTCTTTTCATCTGGAAAAGAGTGTAATCTAATATTTTGAAGTCCTTCAATGAGAATACAGAAAACTCTTTTTACAATAGTTTTTTTCTCACCAGCTTCAATCATTTTTCCCTCGATACTGTCAGCGATACTATTCGTTAAGTCTTGTGAAAAAACACCAAAATGAGAAAAAACAGACTCTTCGCCACGAGATAAAATAACATCTTGACAACTTTGATATGCAGCAAAACAAGTATCGACATAAATGCCACCCCTTTCTTTTAACATCTCTTTTAATCTATTTACCTGTTGCAATTTAGTATTTTTTTTTGATTAACCTTAATTACTTTGAAATCAATTGAATAAATCCGGATAAGATTTCGCCTTTTTTGGTGGTTACAAGATAATTGTAAACTCCATCAACACAGCCTAATCCAGATTTGTCTAAGCCAGTCCAATCGTTTTTATAATCACTTGACTCAAAAACTATTAAGCCCCACCTATTTAATATGATCACATTAGTTTCTGGTCTTAAGCCTGAAATTTTCCAGACGTCATTTGTTCCATCCTGGTTCGTGGTAAGAATATTTGGAATGATGATATCAATCAATACTTCAATAACTTGTGTTACTGAATCAATACAACCAAAATTATTAGTTACCGTTAAAGTTGCGCTATAGCTACCCTCCGTTAAAAATACATAACTTGGATTTTGTGCAGAATATGTGGTACCGTTGATATTCCAATTCCAAGAAACAATGGTTCCTCCTGAAGATTGATCCGTAAAAGCAACCGTTTCATTTGGATCAGGTAAAGTAGGTAATAAATTAAATGCCGCATTAGGAATAGTTGTTCCATTCACCAATACTGGTGTTGATGCTATACATCCGTTGTTATCTGTTACGGTTAACGTATATGAACCTGAAGATACATTATTTAGTCCTATGGTTGTTTGTGCCAATCCGCTCCAAACATATAAATAACTAGTACCTCCTGAAACCGTAATTCCAGCAACACTACCATTTTGATTTTGACAATCTGATGGTATTACATTTATGTTGGTTGTATTTATGACTACTCCAGGACTGCTTGGAACAATATATGTTCCTAACGCTGAACATCCGTTAAGGTCTGTTACTGTTAGCGTATAAGAACCCGCAACAACATTGGTGAGATTTAAGCTTGTACTCACCGGGCTAGAATTCCAAGAATATGAATATCCAGGTGTACCTAAGGAAACAGTGGTTCCAGCTATACTTCCATTTGCTTGTCCACAATTTGAACTTGTTATTAATTGCGTTAAGGTTGCAATAACTGGAGCATTCGCAGCTGTAACAACATTACCCGTTATGGAAGCAACACAACCATTTCCATCCGTAATTGTTAAACCATAAGAACCGACAGCTAAATTTGAGATATTCAAAGTTGTTGCACCATTTGACCATAAATAAGTTAATGTTCCGGTGCCACTTGCTACAATCCCGGTGATTGATCCAGTGTTTGCAATACAAGAAGTTTGAGTAATTACCATGGCACTTGCATCTAAATTTATCCCTACTGCAGCGTTAACAACAAATGGCCCGGCAGTAACTATACATCCATTTACATCAGTACCAGTAACGGTATAACTACCCGCCACTAGATTAATTGGATTCAATAAGGTGGAAGTTGTATTGTTCCAAACATAGTTCATCCCAATACCGGTTGTTGTTAATCCAGAAATACTTCCAACATTTCCTGCACACGTAACTGGACTTACCACTACTGATCCTACCCCGATTGTTGGCATTGCAGTATTAGCAATAACGATTGGACCAACAGTAGCAGTACATGAATTTCCATCTGTAACTATCAACGTATATGAACCTGAAGTTAAATTAGTTTGATTTAATGAGACACTTGCTACACCATTCCATTGATAGGTTAATGTTGCAGTACCCGTAGCCGTAATACCATTAATGGCTCCATTATTTAAATCACATGTTTCATTGGTTATAACTACACTGGTTACAGTAATCACTGGACCCAATACATCGGTAATTACAATTGGACCATAGGTTGCGGTGCAGCCACTAGCATTAGTTACAATTACAGTGTAGTTACCAGACGTTAAACTTGTTTGATTTAGTGTTCCAGCTACACCGTTCCAGGTAGTATTAGTTATTACGCCTGTTGTTGTCAAACCAGATATTGTACCATTGTTGTTCCCACAAATCTCATTCGTAACAACCAGTGCTGTAGCGTTTAAAGTTGGGCCAGCTATTAATCCAACCACATGCGGACCAGATACAACCGTGCAACCGATATTATCAGTAATTGTTAAGGTATAAGAATTTTGAGTTATACCAGTAAGGTTTAAAGTAGTTTGAGTGGTATTTGTCCAAGAATAAATTAATCCCGTTCCAGTAGCAGTTATTCCCGAAATTGAACCTAATGCACCTAAACAATCCGCAGATGTTATTACAATACCTGAATTATTAACGTTAGGGCCGGCTGTTGTAGCAATTACATATGGTCCGGAACTGGTTGTGCAGCCAACCCCGTTAGTTACCACTAAGGTATAGCTTCCAGCAGGAGCATTAGACAAGTTGATCGAAGCACTAGCAACACCATTCCAAGTATAAGTCAATCCAACTCCAGCTGCAGTAATTCCAGTAATTGTACCCAGTGTACCATTGCATAAAACATTAGTTACTAATACACTAGCACTGTTAACTGTTGGTCCACCAACGGCATTCACAACAAATGGACCTGCTGTGGCTGTACACCCATTACTTGCCGTTACCACTAAAGTATGAGAACCTGCGCTTGCAGGATTCAAATTAAGTGAAGCAGAAGCAACTCCATCCCAAGAATAGGTTAAACCAGTACCGGTTGCTGTTATGCCGGATATAGATCCTATTATCCCTAAACAATTTTGATCCACCAAAACAACACCTGTAGCATTGATTACTGGTGGAGCATTTGTTCCAATTACAAAAGGTCCTGCATTAGTAGAACATCCTCCAACAGAAGAAGCAGTTAGCGTATATGAACCTGCTGCTCCATTCGTTACATTCGCAGTTGATCCTCCACCATTTGTCCAAGCAAATGTGTATGGTGCCACTCCTCCTGAAATAATTAATCCTGTAATTGATCCTAAAACTCCAAGGCAACTAACATTGGTTATAGTAGGTGGTCCTGTAATTGTAGGTGCAGAATTGACCGTCACTACTACAGGAACCCTGAAACTTCCTGGACAAAAACCAACATAATAGGTTGTAGTTGTCGTTAAAAGTGGTGTAGTAAAAGTCATTCCTGTTCCTACTGACACACCTCCAAATTGTTGGGTATACCAAGAAGGTAAGCCGGGTGAAGTTCCAGAATAAACAGCGGTTAAAAGCGCTGTGGTGTTACTACAAATTGTAACATTTGCAGCAGTAAGATTATAAGCAGTTATGGCTTGTACTAATCCAGCTCCACCACTCGTTGCACCATTTGGCGGAAAACCTGCTACAACAGCAGAGTTTGTAGTACCATTAACTCCACCGGCTACAGATTGAACTGGCGTTCCTGAGACAAAAGCGATTAATCCACCTGCTCCACCGCCACCTGGGCCTTGTGCTTCTTTTGTAACCGATCCAAAGAAAGAGGCTAACTGAGATCCACCATTTCCTCCGTTTGCATTCAAAGTTAATGTTGCAGGTAATGCAGAAGTATTGTCAATGATAATGGATCCTCCAGCGCCAGCGCCACCTGCGCCGTCTACCCCAGTCTTTGTAGTAAATGCAGTTGCTGCTGTTCCTTGGCAATTAGATCCATTTGCACCATTCGCTTCAAACGTTCCTGTACCTGAAATTGTGCCGTAGGTTCTTAGAAAAATAATTCCTCCTCCAATTCCACCATTTCCTCTAGATACCGTTGCTGAGGCACTATTATTAGCATCTGCAGCTCCACCGCCGCCGCCTAAAAAAGCGCGATCTACTGAATATTGCAATGTATGGCCACCTAAACCTCCCATTACCCTTCTTTTATCACCTGCCCACCCTATGTTATCTGGAGGGGTTGACCCTATCACTGGTATTGAAGCTGGAGCAGCCATGGTATAACCACCTCTTCCTCCTCCACTACTTGTTGCTGTGGATAATCCAACAAATTCTAAATCCCAAATTGCAGCATATCCAGCTGAAGGATTTCCTCTTCCTGTCCAAGTTGCTGTATTACCAACATTGGAACCGCCTCCTCCTCCAGAATTATGCTCTGAGCCGCCGCCGCCGCCGTTGGCAACAGCGCCGCGTCCAGCATTTCCACAACTCAATAAATAGTCAGCATTGGATCCGCCTATACCTTCACCTTTCGCCCCGGCACCAACTGATGAGCCTACTGTATTATTGGTAGCATAATAGGATACAGAACCCACAGCATTATTACTATTCGTTGTAGCACCAGTCAGATTAACAGCCCCGCCTCTAAATCCAAAAGCTGAAGCAGAGATACGAGAACCAGCTGTCATTGTTAAATTACCATTTACCTCTATCCCTATAACACCTCCAATAGTGCCAGACCAGGTTAGCGGATTAACTAGTGCTGTAGCGTTCAATAATAAATCGTTGTAACGGGGTATACGAACAACTTGCGTTTTACCCGAAGCTGAAAAAGCTGTTAATAATGGACAATTCACATTGATAATGTTGCTTCCAGAAATACTAGCTACTTCAGCGTATTGAAACTTTCCTGCACCATTTAGATTTGTCACTGTTCCATATAAGAATTGTGCTGTAGGGTCTGCCCAATTGGCTGGCCAAGAAAACTCTGTAGGGTAAGCAAAGTTGCTCCCTGCCATCGCTGCATTATCGCTATTAATGGAAGCACCTTGCATTTGAATAATCAAGATCAAATCTCCAGCAGCCAATGGTGTTGCGCCGAAAGCGCCGCCTGTCATTGTATTACTTGCAACGGTGAGTGAAGTAGCATTCAAAACTACGTTGGCTGTGACGTTGGTGTACGTATTAATAACAACAGTACCACTTAAAATACCATTTAAATCTTTTCCGCGTTGTGCCGATAAAGAAAAGGCACAGAAAAATAGCACAATTGTGAGTATTGATTGTTTCATAATTTGTTTTAGCATATCAATAACGTATTTAGACGACAAAAGGTTGTCTAAATTTTATTTTTTGGATTATTTTTTTCAGCAAGTTTAATATTTTCAAAAATTTGAGAAACAGCGGGGCATATTTCAGTGTTCGTTTTAGTAAGATCTAGAATTTGATACATATTTTTACGGTCCGTATGAGGATATTCTCTACAAGCCAAAGGTCGATCTTCATAAATAGAGCAGGTATTGTCATTGTCGAGGAAAGCACAAGGTGAAATTTGCAAAACAAGGTCATCGTCCCTATCCCGAATCAAATATTGCGCTATGAATTTAGACTCATTCATTCTAAGCTTCTTCGAAATTCTTTTTACATCAACCTCTCTAAAAATAGGACTCGTTGTTTTACAGCAATTAGCACAACTCAAACAATCAATTTTTTTAAAAACCTTGGTATGTTCAGACAAGAACATGTCGTCTAGTTCCTTCTTCTTTTTGCTTTTAAGTCGGTTTACCAATTTCTTGTTTTCCTCCTTATTTTTTGTTGCGGTATTTAAGTCTTCCTGATATTTCACGCGTAAAAATAATTTATTATTCTGGAAAACAACTGTTATTTTACGAATAAACTAGCTTTGAATCGACTAACAATATTTTTCGTTATACCTAGCATAACAAATTGACTATGAATCGTTCATTTAAAAAAGGTGACTATATTTGTTTATGGAAATTGAGAAATATGATCTTGTTGTAATTGGTGGAGGACCCGCTGGTTATGCTGCAGCAATGAGAGGAATAGATTACGGTAAAAAAGTTTGCCTTATTGAACGTGATCGTGTAGGTGGTGCGGGTCTATATAATGGTGCTTTAAGTTCAAAAACATTGTGGGAACTTGCTCAAAAAACCAAAACTATTAATGACACTTTAAATTTAGCCGAACGTAGAAGTTTTTCTTATACATGGAAAGAAATCAAGCAACAATTAGAGGAAGCAATTTTTGAACGAAAGTTTCAATATTCATGTCATATTAAATTACTGCAAACCGAAACTGAGCAAACTAATTTCACCTACCTTAGAGGGAATGCAAAATTTAAAGACAATCATTTCATTGAGGTCACAATTTCTAACGAAACAACCACTATTTGGGGAGCCAATACAATTATTGCAACGGGAAGCAGACCGAGATCTATCGATACAATGATAGTAGACGAAGAAACAATTCTAACGAGTAATGGCATCGAACATATTGAAGATTTCCCGGAAAGCCTCGTAATCGTGGGAGCCGGTGTGATCGGTTGTGAATATGCTACGATATTTTCCAATTTCGGGCAAACCAAGGTTCACCTTATCGATAGAGCAGATCACATTCTTCCATTTGAAGATAGAGATATTAGTGATTTAGTATCCGATAATTTCAAAAAAAATGGCGTTGTTCTTCATCAAAATGCAAAGTTAGAAAGCTTGGTGAAAATTGGAAACGAAGTAGAATATATATTATCTTATCCCGATGGAAAAACCGAGACAATTCGAGTAGAAAAAGCTCTATTATCTATAGGAAGACAACCAAATATAGAAAATTTGGGGCTGGAAAATGCTGGAGTTCAAATGTCTGGTAGAGGCATTCATATTGGAGACAATGATACACAAACGAATATATCAAATATTTATGCTGTAGGTGATGTAACCGGAAGAATTGCACTCGTAAATATGGGGGAAATCGAAGCGCGGCATGCAGTGGAAAAGATTTTTTCGAATAAAATAGATCGGCTGAGTTATGACAACGTTTGTACCATAATGTTTTTGCAACCAGAAGTTGCTGCTGTCGGGCTAAACGAGCAACAATGTATAGAAAAAAATATACCTATCAAGGTGGTGAAATTAGATTACTCAGTAATTGCTAGAGCAATTGCCATGCGTAAGACACAAGGGTTTTTTAAAATTTTGGTCACCAATGACGACGAAATGAAGATATTAGGAATGAGAGCTGTTGGTGAACATGCGTCGTCCACTATTCAAGCCGTTGGTTTATTAATCAAAATGGATGTTGGAATTGAAGTTTTGTCAGAACTTGTACACCCGCATCCAAGTATTGTTGAAGGCATACAAGAATGCGTGAGGATGTTACTTAAAAAATCAATATTTAAAAGTTCAGTTTTCAGTGATCGATTGTCTTGCTATTCATTAGTAGACGGAATAAAAACTCCTTTAGAAAGGCTTTAGCATTATCGCCAACTACTTCTCAATAACTGGTACTTCTTTCAACCGCAATTGTATGAATGATTCAATTTTTTCATTTTCTATTAATACACTTAAGTTATAATAGGCTAATTTCCATTTACCTTTGTGTTTAATCATCACACCAGAACCACGGCAACCTTTCATCCAAGTATCCAAATCCTCTGTAAACCAAACAATTTTCCTTGAACCACTTTCTGACCAGATTCGGTTAGTTGGCTTAAAATCCCAAGCTTGACCTTTATCAAAATGAGGTTTGCAAAAAGCCGCGAACTCAGTTTTATTCCAACGTTCACCCGGAGCAGTCCCTAAGTAAACAAAATCAGTCGACATCACGTCAAAAAACGCTTCAAACTTAGCACCCGAAGCTGCTTTATGCCAAGCATCAATTATATCATTTTGCGCTGTAAATTGCTTTTGATTTTTCGTTGTAAATCCAAATGCAACCGCCGCAAAAAGTATCCAATAAAAGTATTTCACCATTTATGCTTTAAATTGTCCAATTATCAAAATTAGACATAAATAACCAAGAAATATCTATTACTTCGCCTCAAATTAAAATTAGTGCACATGATGTTAAAAAAAATAGTGGTTTGCGGAGTAATGTCAACAATGGCAATTTCAGCAATAGCTCAGAAAAAAGTTGCTTACGTTGAATATGATTTACCGAATGGTATGCACGTAATATTACATGAAGAACATTCAACGCCATTAACGGCAGTTTCGATTATGTACCATGTTGGTTCTAAGAATGAAAAAGCGGATAGAACAGGATTTGCTCATTTTTTCGAACATTTAATGTTTGAAGGATCTCAAAACATTGCACGTGGAGAATATGCAAAAATTGTAGAGCGCAATGGTGGTACTTTAAACGCAAACACTTCACAAGATAGAACCTATTATTATGAAATCTTGCCTTCAAACAATACTGAATTGGGTATTTGGATGGAAGCTGATAGATTATTACATGCAGTAGTTGATTCTACAGGTATTGAAACACAGCGTAAAGTTGTAAAAGAGGAAAAGCGTCAACGTGTCGACAACCAGCCTTACGGAACCTTTATGGGTAATGCTTTCGAAAAAACATTCCAAAGTCACCAATATAAATGGATGCCAATTGGAAGCATGGAGCATTTAGATGCTGCACAAGAAATTGATTATATCAATTTCTACAGAACGTATTACGTTCCAAGTAATGCAGTTCTTTCAATTGCTGGTGACATTAATATTGAGCAAACTAAAGCTTGGGTTGCTAAATATTTTGGTTCAATACCTAAAGGAGAAGCGATTAATGTTTACCGCGACTTTTTAGACCTTACGGATCAAGCTTTCTTGGCAAAGTACAAAGTTGAGAAGTCTAAATTTGATAAGAACAATTTCGCTAACCCTAAAGATGCTGCTGCGAAAAAAATTATTGCAACGTATGCTGCAATTGCAACACAAAAGGCACAAGATAAAGCTAGAGTAATCATCAAAGAAACGCCTTTGACTAAAATCATTACGGACACTATCTACGATAACATCCAATTGCCTGCTGTTTTCATGAATTATCAATTTCCTGCACAAAACACTGCAGATTTTTATGCTGTTCAAATGATGAACAGTGTTTTAAGTGATGGTAGTTCTGCTCGTATGAACAAGAATATTGTCGAAAGAAAACAACTTGCTGTTGCCGCATTCTCATTCGCATTTCCTTTAGAAGATCCAGGAATTGGTATTGTTGCTGCAATTGCTGCTGGTGGAAAAACTGTTGCTGAATTACAAGCTTCATTGGATGAAGAAATTGCTTTGATTCAATCTGAATTAATTTCTGAGGATGAATTACAGAAGATCAAAAACAAATACGAAAGTGATTTTGTATCCCAAAATGCATCGGTTGCAGGAATTGCCGAAAACTTAGCGCAAGGCTATACTTATTTCAATAATACAGATCATGTAAATGTTGAATTATCAAAGTACTTAGCGGTTACGCGTGAAGATATTAAACGAGTAGCCAACAAATATTTGACACAGAATGCTCGTGTAATTTTGTATTATCTTCCAAAGAAATAGATCAAATTCACGCGACAGTAATAACATTTAGAAAATAATTATGAAAAAATATATCTTTTTAAGTATCTCAGCTTTAGCACTTGTATCAACACAAGCGCAAGTTGATCGCTCTATCTTGCCAACTGCAGGAAAAGCTCCAATAATTAATATTAAAGAATCTGAAGTTTTTGTGTTAGACAACGGAATAACCGTAATTCTTTCAGAAAACCATAAAATTCCACAAGTATCATTCAACTTGACTATGGGAAGCGACCTTATTCTTGAAGGAAGCAAAGCTGGTGTGAGTGATTTAACTGGTCAATTGTTGACTTCTGGTACAAAAACAAGAACGAAAGATGTCTTGGATAACGAAATAGATTATATCGGTGCTAGTATAAATGCGAGTGGGAATAATATTTTTATGAGTTGTTTAACTAAACACATAACAAAAGGAACAGATTTAATGGCTGATGTGTTAATGAATTCAAATTTCCCAGATTCAGAATTCACGCGCTTAGTTACAGCAGCAGAATCAGGTTTAATGAATATTAAGTCTAGCCCAGATGAAATGGGAAGAAATGCAGTTATTAAAGGGATCTTTGGAGCTAGTCATCCGAGAGGAGAAATGATGACAGAAGCAACCATAAAGAACATTACTAAGCAAGATATTTTAGATTATTATAAAATGATCTTCACTCCTAAAGGAGCTTACTTGGTTGTTGTTGGAGACATTACTAAAGTTGAACTAGAAAAAATTGTAAAAGACAAATTTGGTGCTTGGAAAGGTGGTGACAAAATCACTTACAGCGCAACTCCGGTTAAAGCATTAACTGGAAGCAACGTAATCTTCGTTAATCAACCTGGAGCAGTACAATCAAACATAGCTATTAGTTTTCCACTTGATTTAAAGCCAGGTGATAAAGATCAAATCGCTTTCAATGTTATGGAACAAATTTTTGGTGGCGGTGGCTTCAGTACTCGTTTAATGAAAAACGTGCGTGAAGACAAAGGATATACTTATGGCGCTTACGGTTCTGCTAGTATATCGCCTTATGGTTCATACTATGCTACATCAGGTGCGTTTAGAAATGAAGTTAGTGACAGCGCAATTACAGAAATGTTAAAAGAAATTGATGCGATCACGAATGCAAATGTTACCGACGAAGAATTGAAGTCAACATTAGCTACAATGGCTGGTAATTTTGGTCGTTCACTTGAGCGTCCGCAAACAGTAGCCGGATTTGCATTGAACATAATTCGATACAATTTACCAAAAGATTACTACCAAACCTACTTAGCTAAGCTTGCAGCAATAACTAAAGATGATATTTTAGATGTTGCTCAAAAATTCTTCAACGCAAAAAGATGTAACATTGTTGTAGTAGGAAATAGTGATATTTTACCAAGCTTAATGAAATTTGACAGTGATTCGAATATTGCGAAAGTTGATGAATTTGGAGATGCCAAAAAAGAAATCATGCCTTCGGATATTACGAAAGAACAATTTGTAAGCAAATACTACGACATGATGGTTGCTGGAAAAAATGCTAAAGCTAAAGCTAAAACATTGAAAGCTATCAAGAACTACGTAAATGTAATGGAAGGATCTATTCAAGGAATGACAATTACTATGACCAGTGCTTATGTTGCTCCTGGAAAAGAAGTTTCTTCTATGACTGCCCAAGGAATGACATTCATGAGTACTGCATTTGACGGTTCGAAAGGAAAGACATCCAACATGCAAACGGGAAGCAAAGACATGACTGCTGAAGAAGTTGCGCAACAGAAAAAATCTAATGGACTAGTTCCAGAATACAATTATGCAACAAGCGGAATGACGTTTGAAATGATTGGAATGGAAGAAATGACTGGTAAGAAATACTATGTAGTCAAGACCAACGACGGTTCTGGAGACACCTTTACTTATTATGATGCGATTACTTTGTTTAAAATGAAAAGTTCATCAGTTCAAAAAGGCGAAGATGGATCTAGCACTACAGTTACACGTACGTTCGACGATTACAAATTGGTTAATGGATTATTCTTTGCACATAAGAGTGTAACCACATTTGGTGACCAAGCGATTCCAGCTGTAACAAAAAAATTAACTGTAAATGGAAAGTTAGATGCAGCGCTAACAGATTTATTAAAACTTTAAAACCACACCTAATACTACTTAAAAAGCCTTCTAAAGAAATTTAGAAGGCTTTTTAGTTTGAAATACGCCTGATCAACTTTATTTTTTCCTACTTTAGCAAAGAAACCAAATACACTCATGAAGCTAAAGAGTCATTCCATTAAAAGTAATACCTTACTCCTACTCTGTTGTTTTTGTACTTCATCAATACTAGCGCTGAATGTTAAAACAGAAACCTTCTTTTCTCCATCCGTTCAATTGAATTTAAAGTACACCGTAATATTACCCGCCAATTACTCGAAAAAGAAAGATAAAAAATATGCCGTGGTCTATTTACTGCATGGTTTTACAGGTGACCATCAATCTTGGATAGGCATTGTTCACTTTAATAAAAAATTTGCCACTAAATATAATTGTATTTTAGTGATGCCTGATGCCGGCAATACTTGGTTCGTGAACTGGACTGGACAAACAGATGGAAAACCTCATCAGTGGGCCGATATGATCACCATAGATCTCCGAAAAGATTTAGAAACAAAATACAGAACGTTAAACACCAAAGAACATCGTGCAATTGGTGGTTTTAGTATGGGTGGATTTGGAGCACTTTCCATTGGACTTAACAATCCTGATCTTTTTGGTTTTGTTTTTAGTAGTTCTGGAGCCGTAAATTTTTGCCAAAACATTAAATCAAATTTTGGAAACCGCGATGGTTACGGTAATAATACCGATAAATGGAAGGGTGATGATAAAACAGTAGATTGTAATGGGTTTTCTAACTTTGCAGAACGTACACCAAAGGGAAGAGTATTCAAAACAACAAATGATGTCGATAATGCGGATCCCTATTGGTTATTAGATCAATTAGATCCAGATACGATGCCTTATGTTCATATTGATTGTGGCACCGAAGATTATTTCACGAAGGACAACGATCAGTTTGTAGCGAAACTAAAAGCGCTTACACCAAATTACAATTATTATACAACCAAAGGAATTCATGATGGTAAGTACACCAAAAAAGTAATTGGCAACACGTTTAAAATCATGAGCAAGCAAGGCGTTTTTTAAACAACTTCGTTTAATAAAAAAACATGAAACGAAAAAAAGGCTAACATTACTGTTAGCCTTTTCTCAAGTATGATTGAATGAATTAGTCTTGGATAACTTTAACGTCAACCGCGTTCAAACCTTTTTTACCTTCTTGAATATCAAATTCAACTTTATCGTTTTCTTTGATTTGTTCGGTTAAACCCGATACGTGTACAAAAATCTCTTGTCCACCGTCTTCTTTAATAAATCCGAAACCTTTAGTCTCGTTAAAGAATTTTACTACTCCTTGTTTCATTTTAATTGGTATTATTTGATAAAATCTTATGTAAATTATTACACATAAGGATGCGAAGATACAACTTCTATTCGTTTATTGATCAATTTTTCAATATCTTTTAAATATTTTTTTTCATCTGGCATACAGAAACTTAGCGCAATCCCAGTCTCACCCTTCCTTCCCGTTCTTCCGATACGGTGTACATAGGTCTCAGAAACTTCTGGTAAATCCATGTTTATTACATGAGAAAGTTTGTCAACGTCTATTCCTCGTGCTGCAATATCGGTTGCAACTAGCACACGTAACGTTCTGTTTTTGAATCCTTTCATGGCACGCTCACGTGCTCCTTGACTTTTATCTCCGTGAATCGCTTCTGCCTGAACGCCTGCTTTATTTAAATCTTTTGCAATACGATCGCAACCGCGTTTTGTTCTTCCGAAAACCAATACGTGATCAATGTTATATTCGTCTAACACCCATTTTAATAATGAACGCTTGTCTTCTTTTGCAACAAAAAACAATTTTTGCTCTATGCGTTCTGCCGTGCTACTTACTGGAGTTACTTCAACTTGAACCGGATTATGTAAAATTGTAGACGATAAACGTTGAATGTCTGGATTAGCCGTTGCTGAGAAAAATAAAGTATGTTTCTTCTTAGGTAACATCGCAATTACTTTCTTAATGTCATGAATGAAACCCATGTCCAACATTCTATCTGCTTCATCCAATACAAAGTATTCAATATTCTTAAGCGAAATATATCCTTGCTGAATCAAATCCAACAACCTTCCTGGTGTTGCAATAATTACATCAACACCACGACGCAAGCGATCCACTTGAGGACCTTGGCTTACACCACCAAAAATTACTGCGTTTTTAAATCCCAAATTATTTCCATA
>JAYSRU010000076.1:0-16573 GCA_043720875.1 Crocinitomicaceae bacterium | reverse complement strand
GGAAGCTTTTTACTTGTTTTATAGCTGTTATAAAGTGTTGTTTAACGTTGTTCGTTACTTGGAGCTGTTCTCGCTGGTTCCAGTTGTTTTTTATTTATGACAGACCTCTTTGTCTTCGACTTAGTAGTTACTTGTTCTTTGGGTGTTGTTGAAGTGCTTGATGGTGGATTTTTTTTGACCGGTGCGACTTGTGGTTTTTCAATAACAAGTGATTTTTTTTTTGAGTTTTGATCTTGGGCAAAACTGTTAGCGGTAAATCCAAGAAATAAAATTGCGATTATTGTTTTCATCTTTTTAAATTTGTGACTCAAAAGCCAATTTTATGCCAATATTACAAAATCCTTTAGTTCTTTCGATTATTCCTGCAATTATTATCGGTTTAATAAACGGATGGTATTGGAGAAAACAAGGGTATTCAATGTTTACGTATAGCTTTTATGGTTCAATTGTAGCTTTTGGGTTTATTCTCACAATTGTTAAGTACTTTCGTGAAAATTAAACTTTGCACTAAATGAAAGCAGTTACACGTCATATTTATGCAGTTACCAAAGTTGTTGAATTTTGGATGAAGGGTGAGTTCTTAATGTTCTTAATTCCTTATGCTGTCATTGGGCTTATTTTCGGATATTTTATTTACGATATTGATGCATCTGCGGCTGAAAGTGCGATAAAAGCGAAAGATGGTTGGTTTGCTTCAATAGTAAGCGGAATTGCTTCTTCTGTTTTAAGCTTTTTATCATTTTTCTTGAAGCAGATAACAGCTTTTCTGTTATTGACTTTACTTTCTCCCGTTGCGAGTATACTTTCCGAGAAATTAGATAATAGATTAACGGGTCAAACATTTGATGGGGGATTGGCCCGAATAATTACTGATGTACTAAGAGCAGTGGGCATAGTGATCGTAACATTGCTTTTGCAATTGGTATTCATGCTGGTTTGGTTTTTAATTTCCAAATTATTGTTTTTTATTCCAGGAATCGATGTAATTAGTTCGATCGTGTATTTTATGATTCCTGCTTTTTTCTTTGGATTATCTTTTTATGATTTCTCCCTGGAACGCTATCAGTTTTCTGTTGGGCAAAGTTGGACATATGCCAGCAGGAATAAACTGCATATGGTTATAACTGGGGGCTTGTTTTCGTTGATTTTAATGATACCTATCGTCGGGTTGATTATTGCGCCAGTATTTTTAACCATGGTTTCAACCATCGTTTTTTTGAAAATGAATGAAGATACGGAGCCTGTTGCAATTGTTGTTGACAATACGGAAGACCAAATTGCAAGTGAACAAAAAGAAACACATGAGTAAAATAGATTTTTTTAAAGATTTCTCTAAGCCGAGTCAAGAGGAGTGGAAAAAGGTATTGATAAAAGAATTGAAAGGATTATCTTTTGATGACGTATTGGTAAAAAAACTTACGATTGAAGAGCTTGAATTTGAATCTGCGCTGTCAATAGAATCGTTAACTAGCATTTCTGAATTGAATTGCAATCCTCAGTCAAACGATTGGGTAAATGAAGCATATATACTTGTTGTTGACGCTGAAGAGACCAACACTAAAGCATTACAAGCATTAATGTCGGGAGCAACGGGTATAAGATTTGTATTCCCTTCATCTCTTCCTAATTTAAATATTCTTTTTCGCGGAATTGAACTGGAGTATATTTCATTAGCTATAGAATGTACTTCACAAGAAGATTATTTAGCGATTAATTCTTTTTTACAAGATAAAAATTGTAACGGCTATTTTTTGAATGATCCAATTTTAAGTGGAAGTTATTTGGAAAAGATGGCATTAAGAGGGAATACGGTAAGAGCAGATGTTGCACAACAAGCTGGTGCTAATGCGGTTCAAGAAATTGCTTATGCTTTAAAAAGTGGACATGAATTGTTGGTGAGGAAGTTGAATGATAACCTGTCAATTGTTGAAATCAATAACGAGATTCAATTCAACTTTGGGATTGGGAGTAATTACTTGATTGAATTATCAAAATTTAGGGCTTTTCAAGCACTTTGGCAATCAATCTTGACCAAATATGACGCTTCCTTTATTGGTGTAGCAAATGTATCAGCACAGACAACATTCGTCAACAAGTCATTAAAGGATACGCACACTAATTTATTGAGACAGACCACAGAAGTAATGTCTGCTTGTTTGGCTGGAACCCAAGCAATTTGCGTTGTTCCATACGATGCATATTCACAAAATGGAGCAAGTGGCTTCACAGAAAGAATGTCCTTAAATATTTCAAATATATTAAAAGAAGAAAGCTATTTAAATGTCGTTAATGAAGTGGCAAATGGAAGTTATGCCATTGCGATAATCACTGAATTGATGGTTTCTAAATGTTGGGTTAATTTTCAAGAAATCAATGTATTAGCAAGTGATGAATTCATTAAATCATTTTCCATGGAAGTTAAGAAAGTTGCAAAACTTAGGGTTAACCAATTAAAGGATAAAACAAATTCATTGATTGGGGTAAATGTATTTTTAGACCCCAATTCCAGCGAGGTTAAATGGAAAATTCCTGAGCAACAAGTTTTCCCCTTTCTGATATTAGAAGAACAATTCAACCTTCAAACTGTTTAACGATGAAAAGAATAGATTTTAGTCAGGTTCAATTTGAAAGTGTAAAGAAAAAAAATTCAATTCCTCAAAATACGTTTGAAACGGCAGAGAAAATTACCTTACAATCAGAATATGGTATAAAGGATACTGAAAATGTTGAGCATATTGGTTTTGTATCTGGAATAGCTCCTTATTTGCGTGGCCCTTATGGTTCAATGTACGCCATTAGACCTTGGACTATTAGACAATATGCAGGATTTTCTACAGCCGAAGAATCTAATGCCTTTTACCGAAGAAATTTGGCGGCGGGTCAAAAAGGTTTGTCCGTGGCATTTGACTTAGCTACACATCGCGGTTACGATTCGGATCATGAAAGGGTAGAAGGTGATGTTGGAAAAGCTGGAGTTGCTATAGATAGCGTGGAGGATATGAAAATTCTCTTTGATCAAATTCCATTAGAAGAAATGTCTGTTTCGATGACCATGAATGGTGCTGTTTTACCAATTTTAGCATTTTATGTTGTGGCTGCAAAGGAACAAGGTGTTGACCAAAATTTATTAACGGGAACGATTCAAAACGATATTTTGAAAGAGTTTATGGTGCGTAACACCTACATCTATCCACCGGCCCCATCGATGAGAATTATTGCAGATATTTTTGAATATACTTCTCAAAAAATGCCGAAATTTAATTCAATTTCTATTTCCGGATATCACATGCAAGAAGCCGGAGCAACGGCTAGTATTGAGTTAGCGTATACATTGGCAGACGGATTAGAATATTTGAAAGCAGGAATTAAAGCGGGATTAGATATTGATGATTTTGCACCAAGGTTGAGCTTTTTCTGGGCCATCGGTATGAATCATTTTATGGAAATTGCTAAAATGAGAGCAGGTCGTCTACTTTGGGCAAAAATGGTCAAACAATTCAATCCTAAAAGTGATAAATCTTTAGCATTACGGACACATTGCCAAACTTCTGGATGGAGCTTAACCGAGCAAGATCCTTTCAATAACGTGATTAGAACGTGTGTTGAGGCTATGGGTGCTGCTTTCGGAGGCACACAATCATTGCACACCAATGCATTAGATGAAGCAATTGCCTTACCAACCGACTTCTCTGCGAGAATTGCAAGAAATACACAAATATATATTCAAGGAGAAACTGGAATAACAGATGTGATTGATCCTTGGGGTGGAAGTTACTATGTAGAAAAGCTTACAGATCAATTGGTTGACGAAGCATGGAAACTCATTGAAGAAGTTGAGGAACTTGGCGGAATGGCAAAAGCTATTGAAACTGGCGTGCCCAAAATGAGAATAGAAGAGGCTGCAGCACGTAAGCAAGCACGAATCGATTCGGGTAAAGATGTTATAGTTGGTGTTAACAAGTATCAAGTTTCGGAAGAAATTGGAGAAAAATTGGAGATTTTAGATGTCGATAATGCCAAGGTTCGAATTTCGCAAGTTGCACGACTAGCGGAAATCAAAAAAACCAGAAATACCGAAAAAGTGAATGAATGCCTTGCATCGCTTACTGATGCTGCAAAATCAGGTAAAGGTAATTTGTTAGCGTTGGCTATAGAGGCAGCAGAAAATAGAGTAACTTTAGGAGAGATTTCCAGTGCTCTAGAATCTGTTTACGGGCGTTACCAAGCAACAATTAAATCAATATCAGGAGTTTATTCACAAGAAGCCATGGGAGATAAAGATTATGAAGTAGCGGTGGCATTAGCGGATAAGTTTTCTAAATTAGAAGGAAGACGTCCAAGGATAATGATCGCTAAAATGGGTCAAGATGGACATGATCGTGGTGCAAAAGTAATTGCTACATCGTTTGCAGACATCGGATTTGATGTGGATATAGGTCCTTTATTTCAAACACCGATGGAGGCGGCGAAACAAGCGGTAGAGAATGATGTTCATGTATTAGGCGTATCTTCTTTGGCTGCAGGTCACAAAACATTAGTGCCACAAGTTATTGCAGCACTAAAAGCTTTCGGTCGCGAGGATATAATGGTTATTGCAGGTGGAGTTATTCCAAAGCAAGATTATGATTTTCTTTATGAGGCTGGAGTGTTTGGAGTTTTTGGACCTGGAACGAAGATTTCTAAAGCGGCACAAGATATTTTAAATTTATTAATTGAGAGTATTGAGCAATAAGATTGCACTTTTTTGAAACTATTTACTAAATTGTGCGTTGAAAACACAGATTACTTAATTTTAATATTTAGTTTAGGCACAGTAATTGAAAAACCAAAATCAAATAATAATTATTACTATGAAACATTTATTCTTAATACTCAGTTTTGTGAGCGCAGCTTCCGTTAAGGCGCAAGCTCCAAATTACGACGATTTACTTATTTTATACGCAGACGGAAATTATGAAAAACTAATCCGAGCTTCAGAGAAATATGTTGGTTCTGATAAAACCAAAGCAGATGCTGCTCCCTATTTGTTTTTAGTTAAGGGCTTATATAAAATATCTTTTGTGCCGGATAGAGATGAGAAATATAAGAATGCATTTAAGGACGGAATCAATTACATGGGAATGTTCTTGAAAAAAGACAAATCTAAAAGCGTTCAAAACGATGTCGATAATAAGAAGTTCATCAACGAATTCAAATCATATTTTGTAGAAACAATTTTAAATGATGTCGGTTCAAATGACTACCGTAAAGCGGCAGGATGGTTGCCAAAGTATTATAAGTTGATGCCAAATTTTGCAGGAGCTAAATTTTTGGAAGGAGTTTGTAAAATCAAAAATGGCGACAAGAGTTCTGGAAATGCGTTGATTAAAGAAGGTGAAAAATTGCTTTTGGCAATTACAGATTTTGAAGCTTTAGGTGATGGAGACAAGTTATTGTTGATGCATGGAATGATGCAAGTTGCAGATTCTTACGTAGCCACAAAGCAAGCAGAAAAAGCTAAAACTCTTATGGGCAAAGGCGCTCAATGGTTTGAAGAAAACGAAGATTGGAAAGTGAAATACGATGAAATTGTAAATTGATTAACACTTAAATCATTAAATACAAAACCTATCATTAATTTGATAGGTTTTTTTTGTAACCAATAGTTTATAACAACGATGAGTTATAAGTAAGTAGCGCTATTATTAGGTATAAAAAAAGTCTCCATGCTAATGGAGACTTTTAAGTATATAAATGTTTTTGTTACGATTTAACACGTTCAACGTAAACACCAGTTCGTGTATCCACTTTGATCACTTCATCGATTGCAATAAATAATGGAACTCTAATTTCAGCTCCAGAGTCTATTGTTGCGGGTTTCATTGTGTTGGTTGCAGTGTCACCTTTAACGCCTGGTTCTGTATACGTTACAGTTGCAGTAATGTAAGTAGGAAGGTCAACGATCAACGCTGTTTCTTCTTCTGCGTGAAACATGATTTCACACATTAATCCTTCTTGAAGAAATCCTGGCTTATCAATTAATTTTGGGCTGATGTTAATTTGCTCAAATGATTCATCATTCATGAAAATATAATCTTCTCCTTCTTTATATAAGAACTGGTAATGACGACGTTCAATACGAACAATATCAATTTTGTGACCAGCAGAAAAAGTATTGTCAACAACTTTACCTGATTCGATATGACGTAATTTCGTGCGTACGAAGGCAGGACCTTTCCCTGGTTTTACATGTTGAAATTCAATGATTGAATAAAGTTTCTCGTTTAGCTTGATGCATAAACCATTTTTAATATCTGCCGTTGTAGCCATTTTGTAAATTTTTCTGTGCAAATATAAGGTTTTCTTTTTGTCTCTCGCTAAGAGTAGCATCGATTCATTTGAAGCCCGTTTCAAAACCCTAAACTCATCGTTATGTTAAAAATACAATCCACTCATTAACAAGGGTTAACTCGTAAATTAAATTTTAGAAAAGCCTCGATTTACCTTCGGTGAGATCGCTTCGCTAAGTTAAGACTTTTGCAACGGTCATATTTGGTATTGTAACCGAAAATTCATAAAAAAATCCAACCGAAAAATCGATTGGATTTATAAATAGCTTACAATTCATATACTGAAATGCAAAAGTTGAATGTTCTATAAATGAATTACTTCACCATAAGCAGCGGCAGCGGCTTCCATTACAGCTTCTGACATAGTAGGGTGAGGGTGAACTGTTTTAATCAATTCATGACCTGTGATTTCTAATTTACGAATCGCTACAATTTCTGCAATAATTTCGGTAACATTTGCTCCAATCATGTGAGCGCCTAACAATTCACCGTACTTCGAATCGAAAATTAATTTTACAAAACCATCTTTCGCTCCAGCAGCACTTGCTTTTCCTGAAGCAGAAAAAGGAAACTTACCAATTTTGATGTCATGACCAGCAGCCTTCGCAGCTTTTTCAGTTAAACCAACAGAAGCAATTTCTGGTGACGCGTACGTACATCCTGGGATATTGCCATAATCTAATGGTTCAGGATTGTGTCCTGCTAATTTCTCAACACAAATAATTCCTTCAGCTGAAGCAACGTGTGCTAATGCTTGAGTTGGGATAACGTCTCCAATTGCGTAATACCCTGGTATATTAGTTTGGTAGAAATCGTCTACAAGGATACGTCCTTTATCCACTACAATTCCTAAATCTTCTAAGCCAATGTTCTGAATATTTGCTTCGATACCAACTGCAGATAAAACAACATCACATTCGATAATTTCTTCACCTTTTGCTGTTTTAATCTTTACTTTACAACCGGTACCTGAAGTGTCAACAGATTCAACAGAAGATTCTGTCATAATCTTAACGCCAGCTTTCTTGAAACTTTTTTCTAATTGCTTAGAAACATCTTCGTCTTCAATTGGAACAATATTTGGCATAAATTCTACCACTGTAACTTCTGTACCCATTGCATTGTAAACATAAGCAAACTCGATTCCAATTGCACCAGATCCAACAACTACTAGTTTCTTAGGTTGTTTTGTAAGTGTCATTGCTTCGCGGTAACCAATAATTTTCTTTCCGTCTTGAGGAAGGTTAGGTAATTGACGCGAACGAGCACCTGTTGCAATAATTACCGCTTTATCAGCAGTAACTTCTGTTGAAGTTCCGTCAGCAGCAGTAACAATCACTTTTTTACCTTTAGCGATTTTACCCATACCCATTAATACTTCAATTTTGTTTTTCTTCATCAAAAATTGAATTCCCGTACTCATTCCATTAGCAACGCCACGGCTACGATCAATAACCTTAGTAAAGTCAACTGAAGCTTCTTTTACGTTTAAACCGTAATCAGCAGCATGTGTTAAATATTCGAAAACGTTAGCAGATTTGATTAGCGCTTTTGTTGGAATACATCCCCAGTTCAAGCAAACGCCACCTAGGTTTTCTTTTTCAACAATAGCAACCTTCATCCCAAGTTGAGCTGCACGAATCGCAGTTACATATCCTCCAGGACCACTACCAACAACAATAATATCAAAATTCATATCTGTAAGTTTCTAATTAATAATTGATTTAGAATCGCACAAAAGTAACAATTATATAGCTAAACAACATTGTTCTGAGTTGTTTTCTGCAAGAAGAATATAAAATGAGTGAATTAATAATAATCAGATAAAACATTCTCTACTTTAAGCAAGCAAATATTCTTTTTACAAAAGAAGATTTATGTATGAATCGCAGTTAATATCTGTTTTAACTCATTTAACACCAGTGCGGTTGCTCCCCAAACTATTTTTTCATTGAGCACGAAACATGGAATGTTACTGCGAATTGTTCCATCTGGTAAAGTTATTTCAGTCTCACTTTTTGTAAAATCATTCGCTAGGTCAGTTAATTTGAAGTTTATCACTGCATCAACTTCACGCGGATCTAGTTGAAATTTAGGAATTTCGCTGCAATAAAATATAAATGGGTTCATTTTGAAATTACTTACCGGAATGTAAACAGGCGTAAGGTTGCCAATATGTTCTAATAAAATAGATTCAATCCCAATTTCTTCGAAGGTTTCTCTTAAAGCGGTTGCTAACAAGGATGCGTCGTTCGATTCTGGTTTACCCCCAGGAAAACTCATTTGGCCACTATGTTTTCCTGTATACGTACTGCGTTGTGTGAGTATGCAATAATATTCACCAGAACCTGCAGCAGCTTCGAAAAGAATTACGGCTACCGCACTTTCTTTGTAATTTGGGTTGTTTTTTAAAGCTTCGCTGCTTTTTTGACGGTATAAGGGTGACATTTCCAAGTGTGCATCTTCGCCGGGCAATGCTTCTTCGATTTGTGTTTTGATTTTAGCAATTAAACTCATTCCTTTCGCTTGATTTGATACCAAAGGTTCATTGTTTTCTTGTACAGGTAACTCATATTGGCGCTGGTACTAACGGCTTGAAGTCGGTAAAAATAGTTATTAGAACCGAGCATTATACCAACAATTGTATGCATTTCGGTAGCTGGATCAACGGCGCTGAAATAATAAATTTCTTGCCCATCGATGGTTTTCATCATCTGTAGTTTACTCAGGATTTTATCCTCAAAAACGGTGGTCATTTCAGCATTTACCAGATCGTTAACGCTGTAGCCGTATTCGTCATATCCCATAGAATCTGCAAAAAAACCTTGTACATAAAGTTGATAATTATAATTGTCTAACGATGCCCATAAAGTAAGCGTTTGAACGGAATCTTTTACGTTATCAAATTCTACGTAAAAGTTCGTAGGAATTTTCACCTTAAGATCTAAGAAGTCATAGGAAGTGGTGTGACCAACATGCGCAATTGGAATCAGTTTTTTTTTCTTAGGCTCAGAAATACAAGACCCCAATAAGGTAAAAATTAAAGAAAACAGGATAACTCGAATCATGATCAAAAGTAAACAGATTTTATTGAAACGTCTTTAGTTTATCGGTTAAATACTTTTTGATAGATTGTTTTGAATTTATCATAGTAATTTAATATTTGTAGAGTATTTCATAAACTAATCCAACGCAAAGTGATGAAATAGGTATGGAAATGAAATTTAAAAATATTTTCTTCTTCGGTAGTTTTCCCTCTTGGGTGTTGATTCCTGCAAATACTAACATTGCTATCGTTGAGATTATGAATCCAATCATGCCGTAAAACGCGATCCACATATTTCCTTCGATATCAGTATTTCCTCCAGCGTATGCTCGAATTAAGTAATCGTTAAATGCGATTAAACTATAGTTGTAAATTATGGTCTGGATAAAGTTGAGCTTGTATAATGTTCTATTTACAATTATTACTATAAATGGAATGACAACAGGTGTCCAATTTATAGAACTAGGAGGGTTGTAGTGGCCATTAACGTTATTAATGATAATAATTCCAATCCCAATTAGCATTAAGTAAAACGGTTTATTATTATCTTTCATTGGATTAAATTGACAGGATTCAAAAATTAATAATCTCAGAATCTAATGTTGTGCAACAGCTTTTGGATCAAATCTAATCAAAAAGCAATCAAATAGACAAAATGAATTATAATCTGTTGAAATTATTACCTTCGCAGCGAACTTTAAAATATACATAGCATGCAACTGTGGAACATTTATTCAAAAGAAGAATTAATAAAAAGGTTAGAAGAGAACAAGGAAACGTATTTAACGATCTCATTCTACAAATATTCTAAAATCCTTAACCCATCGCTCTTTCGCGATCATTTGTATCAACTTTTAAACACCTGCGATGTTGTAGGACGGATATATGTTGCAACGGAAGGTATTAATGCGCAAATAGCATTACCGAATTCGAAACTTGATAGTCTTATTGAAGCCTTAAATTCGATCGATTTTCTAGAAAATGTTCGTTTGAACATTGCCGTAGATGAATCTGAAGCGGCACATGCATTTTTGAAATTGAAAATTAAGGTGCGTGATAAGATTTTAGCAGATGGATTAGTGGACGAAACATTTGATGTCACCAATATTGGTAGACACTTGGATGCAAAAGCATTTAATGACTTAACAAATGATGAAAACACGATTTTAATAGATTTCAGAAATCATTATGAGAGTGAAGTTGGTCATTTTAAAGGAGCCATTTTACCTGATGTT
Organism: Crocinitomicaceae bacterium; assembly: GCA_043720875.1. GTDB lineage: Bacteria > Bacteroidota > Bacteroidia > Flavobacteriales_D > Crocinitomicaceae > JAYSRU01. The sequence goes on along the minus strand of JAYSRU010000076.1, from coordinate 5,963 downwards.
GATACGTTTCGCGATTCATTACCACTGATTGAAGAAACCTATTTAAAAGGAAACGAAGACAAGAATATTGTAATGTATTGCACGGGTGGAATTCGCTGTGAAAAAGCTTCAGCGTATTTTAAACACAAGGGTTATGCAAATGTGAATCAGTTGGAAGGCGGCATAATAAAATATGCCAACGATTGTAAAACAGCAGGAATTGAAAACAAATTTATTGGAAAAAACTTTGTGTTCGACGAGCGCAGAGGTGAACGTATTTCAGAAGATGTAGTTTCAAATTGTCATCAATGCGGAACACCTTGCGATACACATACCAATTGTGCCAACGAAGCCTGTCATTTGCTATTTATTCAATGCGAATCTTGTAAAACAACTTTCCAAGACACGTGCAGTACCGAATGTCAAGCGGTGAATAATTTACCAGAGGAAGAACAAAAAATACTACGCCAAGGAAAGGGAATTAGTAATAAAATTTTCAAAAAAGGACGTTCAGAGAAACTGCTTTATAAAGCGCCAGCACAACATTAAATTGTACATCACCATTAAAAGCAAGAAAATATGATTTTAAGCATCGATTGGAACATGGGTTCGGAATTAATTCCGGGTTGGAGAACACCCAATTTATATGGACTTCTTTTCATAGCAGGAATAATTATTGGGTATTTTGTAATCAAAAAGATCTTTAAAAAGGAAGGTTTTCCAGATGAGAAATTAGATAAATTATTGATGTTTATTGTTGTTGCCACAGTAGTTGGAGCTCGCTTAGGGCATGTTATATTTTATGGGCAACATTGGGATATAGTAAGTGGAGGAGAAATCATTTCTCGGGGATATTTTTCTCATCCAATAGATATTTTGAAAGTGAATGAAGGCGGTTTAGCTAGTCATGGAGCAGCAGTGGCAATTTTCTTGGCGCTCGTAATTTTTTCTAAACGTGTGAGCAAGCAACCGTTAATTTGGATTTTGGATCGTGTTGCCGCGCCCATTACCATTGCATCATGCTTTATTCGTTTGGGAAATTTAGTAAACCATGAAATTATTGGCGATCCTACCACTTTACCTTGGGGTTTTATTTTCAACCATGATACGGATGAAGCTAATTTAGTAAATGGAATGCATGTTGCCCGTCATCCAGCGCAATTGTATGAGGCATTGTGTTACATTGTTCTCTTTTTTGTTTTACTTTTTCTGATTCATAAAAAGAATATTCTAGCTAAGCCAGGAAAGGCATTCGGAATCTTTTTAACGGTTCTTTTTACCTGTAGATTTTTTATCGAGTTTATTAAATTGGGTCAAACGGATAGAGACTTCACCAATGTCATAAATACGGGTCAAATGTTAAGTATTCCATTCATCATTGTTGGATTAATCATTTACTTCTATCCGTTCAAATCAAAAAGCACAAACGAATTAAGCCATTAATATCCATACTATTATATTTCATTAAATAAAACTCATGAATAGTTCACTTCAAGATTTTCAAGCAGATATTTTACAAGGAATTCCTTCAGTTTTGCCTCCACCAGCGCAATATGACCTAACAGTTAATCATGCACCGATTCGTAAAAAAATTCTTTCAAAAGAAGAGGAAAAATTGGCTTTAAAAAATGCATTACGTTATTTTCCAGAAGCTCAGCACCAAGAACTTTTAGCTGAATTTAAATACGAGTTGGAATCCTACGGAAGAATTTATATGCATCGCTTTCGACCGAATTATGAAATAAAAGCAAGACCAATTACTTATTATCCTGGGAAATGTAATCAAGCAAAAGCAATTATGCTAATGATTCAAAATAACTTGGATCACGCTGTAGCGCAACACCCACACGAATTAATTACGTACGGTGGAAATGGAGCAGTATTCCAAAATTGGATTCAATACAGGTTGACAATGGCATATTTGGCAGAAATGACGGATGAGCAAACCTTAACCATGTATTCTGGACATCCGATGGGATTGTATCCAAGTCATAAAGATGCTCCAAGAGTTGTGGTTACCAACGGAATGATGATTCCTAATTATTCAAAACCAGATGATTGGGAAAAGTTTAACGCTTTAGGTGTTACCAATTACGGACAAATGACGGCCGGTTCATATATGTACATCGGTCCACAGGGAATTGTGCATGGAACAACGATAACCGTGTTAAATGCAGGTCGTAAAATATCAAAAAATGGTGAAGGCTTGGCGGGTAAGTTATTTATTACTTCTGGTTTAGGAGGTATGTCTGGAGCTCAACCAAAAGCAGGTAACATTGCAGGTTGTATTTCAATAACCGCAGAAATTAATGAAAAGGTAACGCATACAAGATTTAATCAAGGTTGGGTGGATGAAGTATATTCCAATTTGGATGAATTATGTGCACGAGTTCGAAAGGCTAAAGAATCCAAAGAAGTTGTTTCATTTGCCTATCAAGGAAATATAGTTGAGTTGTGGGAGAAATTTGATGCTGAGAATATTTTGGTTGAAATAGGCTCAGATCAATCATCTTTGCATAATCCATGGGCAGGTGGTTATTATCCGGTAGGTTATTCATTTGAAGAATCGAATGATATGATGGCGCATAATCCTGTTTTATTCAAGGAAAAAGTACAACAAACTTTACGCAGACATGCTGATGCAATCAATAAACATGTAGCTAAGGGGACATACTTTTTTGATTACGGTAACGCTTTTTTGCTAGAAGCGAGTAGAGCGGGTGCAGATGTAATGGCAGAAAACAATATTGATTTCAAATATCCTTCTTACGTTCAAGATATCATGGGACCGATGTGTTTTGATTATGGATTCGGACCATTTAGATGGGTTTGTGCTTCTGGAGATGCAAAAGATTTAGATAAAACAGACGAAATAGCGTGTAAAGTTTTAGAGGAATTAATGTTGAGTAGTCCTTTGGAAATTCAGGAACAAATGCGTGATAACATACAATGGATTAAAGGGGCAAAAGCAAATAAATTGGTAGTTGGGTCACAAGCAAGAATACTTTATGCCGATGCTCTAGGTCGAATGAAAATAGCTGAAGCGTTTAACAACGCCATTGCGGCTAATGAAATTGGATTAGTTATTTTAGGTAGAGATCATCATGATGTTTCTGGAACAGATTCGCCTTACCGTGAAACTTCAAATATCTATGATGGATCTAGGTTTACAGCAGACATGGCGATTCACAATGTTATCGGAGACGGTTTCCGCGGTGCTACTTGGATCTCGATTCACAATGGAGGTGGTGTTGGTTGGGGTGAAGTAATTAACGGAGGTTTTGGAATGTTGTTGGATGGATCCGTTGACGCGGACCGTAGGTTGAAATCTATGTTACATTGGGATGTTAATAATGGGATTTCAAGAAGATCTTGGGCTAGAAATGAAGGTGCGATTTTCGCTATTAAGCGCGCAATGGAGCAAGAACCTAGGTTGAAAGTAACGTTGCCAAATCTAGTAAACGAATCCCTTTTTGATTGAAATCGTTGGAATTATGGTTCCTGTAAAGGATTATCCGGTGGTTCGCTTGGTGATTTTAGTTGCCCACCCACCCGCCCAAAAACACCCCAAACGGTTGGCATAAATACTATCTTTAGTTTTCCACAATTCCTTGCAATTCAATGTAAAAGGCGTACCTTTGTCACCGAAAATTATTCTTGATTTAAGTACAATTCAATGGTTTGTAAAATCCCAATTCGTCTAGAACTTAATTTTGAATCAATTTCTAAATATTTGACAATAATTTTATCACATTCAACCCAACCTTTATGCGTATAATTTTCTTATTAATAGTATTACTTGTCACTTCTTCAAGTATGGCACAAACCACTATTTTTTCTGCCACATTTGAAACTGCTCTACCCAACTGGGTACTTTTAGGAACGGGTGCAAACCAATGGAATGCGAATACTTGTGCGGGAAATGGCACTTCAGCTGCTGGAGTTAATGCAGCCTACGTTACCAACGCAACCTTAGATGTACCTTGTGGTGCAAATGCATTTGCTTATTCGAATGCAAGTTCAGGTATAGAAACAGCGCTAATCTATTCTTCGTTGCCAATATCCTGTACGGGAAATAACTTAAACATGAGTTTTGATTATAGATTAGGCGGTAATGCACAGGATACTGCAAGTTTAGTCTATTCAATAAATGGTGGAACTACTTGGGTTTCGTTGCAGTTGTTAACAGCTTCAGCTTCATGGTCTACGTTTAGTACACCATTACCAGTAGCATTAAATTCAGTTCCTTTTTTAATTGGATTTAGGTTCACGTACGATGCAGCAACAATCTCTGGGGCACCGCTTGCGATTGATAATGTGTTGATTACTTCTACAGATAATTCACCGCCAACCATTCTTTGTCCTGGTACAACCATAACCGCCTTGTCGCCCAGTTGTGCGGCTATAATTGGAGATTTAACAAAGACCTATTTCGATATTTTTGATAATTGCACAGATTCAGCGTCTATCGTGGTAACCCAAAGTCCGATCCAAGGAACAGTATTGCCTTTTGGCGTTTTAACAACTACCATCACGTTAACCGCGTTTGACCTTTCAGGTAACTCTAGTTTTTGCACGTATCAACTCAATTTTATCGATAACAATCCACCAGTTATTACTTCATGTCCAGCAAATCAAACTTTATTTGTAAATGCTGCATGTCAAGCTATAATGCCGGATTTAACTACTGGTGTTGTTGCAACGGATAACTGTGGAGCAGGAGGTATTACCTATACTCAAAATCCTTTACCAGGAACGCTTTTAAATGGAGCTGGAACCATAACTTTATTGAGTTTGTTTGCGACAGATGCAACAGGTAGAAGAGATACGTGTTTTGTGAATATCACAAACTCAGATACAATAGCGGCAACATTAACATGTCCGGTATTGCCAGCGTTTTATGCAAATGGCGTTTGCTTAGCTACCATAACTGATTTGAGGTCTTTAGTGGTTGTTCAAGATAACTGTCAGCCAAATTTGGCTTTAACGATCATGCAATCTCCAGCTTCTGGTTCAACGATAGGGAATAATCAATTAATTACCTTCACCGTTTCTGGAGGTAATTTGGCTGGAACTCGATCATGTTCTGTCAATATTCAAGTGTTAGATACAGTGAAACCAATAATTGCTTGTCCGATTCAAATTACACAAAACGCTAACATCACGTGTCAAGCAGCATTGCCTAATTACTTATCGGGTTTGCTTTGGAGTGATAACTGTACTTCCATGGTGACACAAATGACATTTATTCAATCACCTGCAGCGGGTACATTAGTTTTTAATAATACACTTGTAACGATTACTGCGACAGATTTTGCTGGAAATTCTAGGTCTTGTGTCTTAACACAGCTGGTAGTTGACGTTACAGCACCAAGCATTACTTGCCCGTTGACGCAAACCGTCTATGTTACTCCGTCATGTGCGGTTATTGCGCCTAATTTCGCTGCTATTACACTTGTTTCGGATAATTGTACAGTTGCTTCGTCGATAATCGTTTCACAGGTTCCAAGTGCAGGTTCTATCTTAACTGGATTAGGCTTAGAATCCATCACCTTAACTGCGACAGATTTAAATGGATTATTTAGTTCGTGTTCATTCAATGTAAATAAGTTGGATACTATAAAACCTATTGCAGTGCAATGTCCTCCAACTACAACAGCGCCGAATGTATTGAGTTGTCAATTCAATGTACCAGATTTAGGGACATTGGTTGTGTTTTCAGATAATTGTTCTCCCGTTTTGACTTACGTCCAATCTCCTGTTCCTGGAACCTTAGTTATGGGAGCAAGTCAATTAGTTTATTACGTTGCAACTGATGGTTCTGGAAATCAAAGAACGTGTGTAGTGAATGTCTTAGCCACCGATATTGTTCCACCAATCATTAGTGTTTGTGCTACAAGTCAAACGGTTTTAGCGAATAGTTCTTGTAACGGAATTCTAGGTGATTATAGAAGTTTAGTTACGGCAAGTGATGACTGCACACC
>JAYSRU010000075.1:0-16635 GCA_043720875.1 Crocinitomicaceae bacterium | reverse complement strand
AAGGCGGCGTTCTGCTCCTTGTCTTTGAATTCAAATTGTAAAGTCTCTCCTGAAACTGATGCTACAACATGCATTTCTTCAAGTAACAGCTTCGTTTTTTCAATATTATTTGTTTCTAATTTTACAACAGCTTGCTTTGCTTTTAATAACTGTAAGTCTTTCAAACTGCCTTCAAACATCATTTTTCCATAACTAATGATACCAACATGTGTTGCTATTTTTTCTATTTCGGCCAGTAAATGACTCGATATAATAATTGTAGTACCGAGTTCTTTATTCAGCTTCCCAAGTAAATTTCGCATGTCAATAATTCCATTAGGATCTAGACCGTTTGTAGGTTCATCTAAAATTAATAGTTTTGGATTGTGTAGCAACGCGATTCCGATGGATAAGCGTTGTTTCATTCCTAATGAATAGCCTCGTGCTTTTTTCTTGCGGGCTTTTGTTAAATCTACGATCTCTAATATTTCGTTCACTCTTTCTTTGCTTAACCCAAAAATATGACGGTATACGTTTAAATTTTCTTCGCCCGAAAGGTGCAAATAAAGTGATGGTTGCTCTATTAATGAACCAATATTTGATAAAATTTCGGATCTATTTTCGGCTAAATGTTTTCCAAAAATCTCTATTTTACCTTCTTGTTGTTTTAAGAGTCCAAGTAACAAACGTAATGTTGTTGTTTTTCCTGCTCCATTCGGACCCAAAAATCCATAGATACTCCCATTGGGAACATTTAGCGATAATTCATGTAAAACTTTCTCACCTTTCTTAAAACTATAATTCAGGTTTTGTGTTTGAACAATTAGATCAGACATACTTAAATTGATTTGCGATTAAAACAAAAGTATAGCACACATTTCATTTAAAACTTCAACTTATTACCAACGGCAAATTATCATTTGGTTGACCATACTATTATGATTATTAGTGGTAAAAACTGATTTTGAATAAATTTACACGCAAGTTTGGGGTTGCTGTTGTTTAAGCGTAGTATCTTTACAAAAAAAAAGACGATGTTAGAATTGGAAGGTAAAATGGCTTTGGTGTGTGGATCTACACAAGGAATAGGGAAAGCAGTTGCAACTAAATTGGCGGCAATGGGCGCAACGGTTACATTGGTAGCCAGAGATATTGCAAAACTTGAACTTACGAGAGACAATTTGCCAACACCAGCCAACCAAGAACATAAAATGATCAGTACAGATTTTTCTGATTATTTGGCAGTTCAAGCGCAGTTAAAAATATGGTTAAACAATGGCGGCGTAGCGGATATTTTGGTCAATAATACAGGTGGACCTAAAGGCGGACCAATTATCGATGCGGATATTTCAGAATTCATCAATACATTCAATCAACATTTAGTATGTAATCACTTATTGGTACAAACAGTTGTGCCTGGCATGAAACAACGTGGTGGTGGTAGAATCATAAATATCATTTCAACGAGCGTGAAACAGCCGTTAGTAGGTTTAGGAGTTTCTAATACAATCCGCGGAGCAGTGGGTAATTGGAGTAAATCATTAGCCAACGAGTTAGGTCAGTTTAACATTACGGTAAATAATGTTTTACCTGGCGCAACTAATACCATAAGATTGCAACAAATTGCAGAAGCAAAATCTCAAAAAACGGGAGATTCAATTCCATCAATTTTTGAAGAAATGGCTTCAGAATCACCGATGAAACGAATTGCAGAACCAGAAGAAATTGCGAATGCAGTTGCTTTCTTAGCAAGTCCTGCGGCAAGTTACATCAATGGAATCAATATTCCAGTTGACGGTGGAAGAACAAAATCTTTATAATTTACTTACTGGATTATTGCGTATTTAATGTATGGAAGGCGTTAAAAAGAACCATGATTTTTTTCAAAATGTTTGGGATGTTGTGCGTTTGATTCCGGAAGGAAGAGTTACAACGTATGGGAGTATAGCGAAGTATTTGGGTGCTGCGCGTTCAAGTAGAATGGTTGGTTGGGCCATGAATGCGGCGCAAGACAAACCTGATATTCCAGCCCATCGTGTAGTGAACAGACAAGGATTACTTTCTGGAAAACATCATTTTCATCCTGACAATCCGATGCAATACAGGTTGGAATTGGAGGGTTTGGTGATCAAGAACGACCAAATTCAAAACCTCGAAAACTATTTATGGGAACCGATGGTGGAATTGGATTGAATAGCACCATCATTTATTTCGTATACAAAAAACTGCATTTCAGCACATATTTTTGGTAATTAATAGATAAAGAGCGAACTTTGCATAAAATTGGGAAAAACCCAGTTTGAATATTTATTAAAATCACTTATGAAAAAAATCTACACTTTATGCCTTTCGTTAGCAGCAGTTATGTTTGCTAATTCGGGAAATGCACAGACGTATTCAAGCTTTGGCTTGTCGCCAAACAATGCAGTTTATGACTCAATAAACAACGGAACTGACACACTTTATTTCAATTTCACAGGTATAGCATCTGGAGGTTACGACAACGCGACCATCGAAGTTTGGTACGAAGGATGGTTTGGTTGGGGCGGAACATATACTCCAATTTTACCTGGCGGTACTATGTTAGCAACGTACGGAGGAGGTGTAAACTCTTGTACAGAATTAAAAGCAACCTATACGGTTCTTGCTAGTACAATTACAGCTTGGGGTGGAACAGGAGTAATTAAAATGGCACCAGATGGAAATAACCAACCATGGTGCGATAGAAATAGAGCTAAGGTTAAGATTACTTACAACTACTGTTCTTTCGGTTATCCAACTGCTTTCGCAACGGGTGTTTCACTTGCAGATTCAAGCGTTTGTTCAACTTCTAGCGCTCAAGCGTTAACAGGGTTACCAGCAGGTGGTGTGTTTTCTGGAACTGGAGTTTCAGGAAGTAATTTCAATCCAGCAGGTTTAGCTCAAGGCACTTATGTATTAAATTATGCGTTAACAGACAATATTGGATGTATCACTTATGCAAACTTACCGGTTAAAGTTTTAAGAGAACCTGCTTCCATAAATCAATTGGTATGTGAGAACAGCACACCAACGTTAGATTTCGGAAACAACCCCTATTCTTTTTCTTCGAACTTGTCTTTAGTACCAGCGTTTGATACAACTACCGTATTTACTTTTCCTTCAGTAGTAAATTCGCCATCAACTTATTATTATGGGAAATATTCAACCCAAACGTATTACCAGATCGACACCTTTATGGCAACTAACTACGCAGTCATTGATCATAATAGTTTAACCAGTGACGATCGTTCAGGTATTGCAATTACAGATTCATCTGTATACATCGTTGGAGATAGCAATACTGGCAGGTTCGAATTAGACTTAACAAATGGCGTTTCATTACCGATAAGAGATGGAATTTTCACAGATCTTTCAGAGCGTAAAATTTATTCACTGTATAATACAACAACATCAAGTTTACCACCCAATGATGGAAATCCTTTTGAATTAAATGCATTGATAGAATTGGATGCAGATTTGAATGTAGGCGCACTTATTGTCCCATTATCTCAAACAATTATATTAGATAATAACTCAGATTATGTGGGGATTTATTCTGGTTTTAATACACTTATTGTAAACGATGGGTCTAATAATTATTACTCAGTAGAAATATCTTCGGGAGCCGTGACCCCATTAGGAATCCACAATTTGAATGAATATGGTTCAGAAACTTGGGCTATTTGGGGCGTTGCTGGATTTAATGGGACTGAACAAACTGTTTACTATAGAAATAGCTCTTCTCAAAAAATTGAAGAATATGTTTTTGGACCTAATGTAAGTACACCAGTATCGGATATTACTCAATTTAGCGACATGGCTTGTTTCATAATTCACCCTATCAATAATCGTTTGTATTTTCATTATGAAGGCGGATCGCCAATCTTTGGCGGATCTTCAGAAACATTAGGATATACTGATCTTGCAGATTCAATTTATGTTTATCCTGGCGGTAGCGTTGGTTGTCCTGCTCCGATTACCTTTACATTTAATTCGGTTAATTTGGGCGCAGATACGGCAGTATGTAATGGAGACGGTTTATATATTTTGGAAGCAGGTTTGGGTTATAGCTCTTATTCTTGGAATGGAGTAAACAACAATTGGAATATATTCCCAGTACAAGATTCGGGTCGATACATTGTTAATGTAGTGGATGAAATTAGCTGTATTTTACGTGATACTATTGTAATTGACGTAAATGAATGCGCTACATCAGGTTTAGAAGACCAAACACTTACTGCACTTAGCGTTTATCCTATTCCTTCGAATGGAACGTTTACCGTTGCTTATCCTGCAGTTCAAACTAACGCAACAATTGAGTTATTTGATATGAACGGAAGAGTATTATATACAACAAAAGTAGAAAGTGGTAGCACATCAAATACGATGGTTACTTCAGTAGAATCTGGTGTTTATTTTGTGCGTTTCACAACTGAAAACGGCACTTCTCAATTACCGATTATTGTAGAGTAATTCTAAAATTTTACTGAAAAGACCGTCTTCATTATTTATGGAGACGGTCTTTTTTTGTTAGAGCACTTTCACTTCAGTTCTTCTGTTTTTTGCTTTTCCTGCAACTGTAGCATTATCACCTACGGGCTTGGTTTCCCCTAAACCAATAGCACTAATGCGTGCGGCTGCAATTCCTTTTGCTGCCAAATAGTCTTTCACCGCTTGTGCGCGTTGTTTCGAAAGTTCGAGGTTCTTGGCATCGTCTCCGTCGGAATCTGTGTGGCCAGAGATCTCTATTTTCATTCCAGGCTTTAAGGTCATTAATTCAGCCATGTCATTCAACATCGTGAAACTTTGCGACTTTATGGTAGCCAAACCACTATCGAATTGCAAGGCAGAAAGCGTGAATTGTTTTCCAGCTTCGTATTGAATATGTAACGTGATTTCAGCGTATTCTTGCCCTTCCTTCAAGGTTGGAATTTCAATGGTGTTGTAGGCCAATTCATCACCAATTCGTTTGATTTTGATGTCATAAATATCGCCAGGCGCCAGTTTTACATCAAATTCCCCTTTTGCATTCGTAATCCCAAAAAATTGCTTTTTAGTCTTTTTTCCAACAAACAAAACTTTGTCACCTTGGTAAGGCACATTTTTGTAGGAACTTACCACCACCGATAAATTTGCCATTTCTTGCGCAACAATTGGAGTGCAAAACAATAATAAAAAGAAGGGTAGCGTTTTCATATAATCTTTGGTTTTTGTCATAATGAAACTTGCTGCATTGGTTACAAGAAACAAGTGATTAGAATGAGCTAAAAAACCAGTAAGTTTGTGCAGCATGATAAAATATATTTTCCTTTTATTGCTTTTAGTTGCGTGTGCAGAGAAAAAGGTCAGGACTTCTTCGCCCAAAGATGAAACACAAGCCATCATGTATTTGGCGATGAAAGAAATGTTGAAATTTGACATTATCAAGAAAAGTAAAAATGACTTTTTGACAATTGGACCTTCGTTTGAAATTGTTCCAAGAAATAAATTGGAAAGAATTCGTTTGAATGCTACGAGAGATAGCATAAAAGTAGCACACAAAAATATGCTAGACACAATGACTTTTTCAATTGTCTTGAACGAAGACTGTTGGCATGGACCAATATCTAACTGGCAAAGTAATGAAGTATATCAGTTTCGACCAAAAAAAACGGTTAATAAGAATTCTGAATTTTATCAATTAAGTCAAAAGGTATTTAACAATCAAAATGATTCGATGTTGCATAAATGTGATACGTATTTTCGCTATCCAAAATTAACCATAGTTGTCAAAGGACCAGATTTTACGAGAGAAACCAACCAAATAGGATGGCTGTGTATGTCACAAATTGAATACAATAGCAAAATAGATCGTGCAGCACTATATTTAACTTACGAAGAAATGAGTGCTGGGTGCATTCCTTCTTCAAATTTTATTTCCTTTCTTTTTCTACTTAAAAAGCAAAACAATACTTGGAAAGTAGTTGACAAAGTAGATTGTAAACATTGGCAACGTGTTTTGATAAAATCAAAAAATGTATCTCATCTTAAACTACCCTTCTAAACTACTACATTCACAATCTTCCCTGGCACAACGATCATTTTCTTCACTTCTTTTCCTTCCAAATACTTCGGCATTTCTGGGCGTGCTTTTATGATTTCCTCCACTTCTTTTGGTGACAACGTAAGTGGTAAATTTACTTTAAAGCGCATTTTTCCGTTGATAGAAATTGGGTATTCAAATTCATTTTCAACCAACACGCTTTCATCACAAAGTGGGAAAGTTGCATACGAAAGTGTACCTGCTTCATGACCTAAAACCGTCCATAATTCTTCCGCCAAATGGGGCGCATAAGGATTTAAGAGAATCACTAAATTTTCTAAAACACCGTGGTTATGGCATTTTTGATCGGTTAATTCATTTACTGCAATCATGAAATTGGAAACACCCGTATTAAACGAAAAACGCTCTAAATCTTCCGTCATTCGTTTGATTAAGCGATGTACTGTTTTTAATGAATCTTTAGCCGCTTCACCTTTATCCAAAACTAGTGCGCCATCTTGGGTATAAAACAAACGATACAATCTTTTTAAGAAACTGTGAACGCCTGTAATTCCTTTGGTATCCCATGGTTTGCTTTGCTCCAATGGACCGAGAAACATTTCATACATCCGTAAGGTATCTGCACCGAACTTTGTCACTAACTCATCTGGTGTTTGCACGTTGAACAAAGATTTAGACATCTTTTCAACTTCGAACCCGCAAATAAAATCTCCGTTTTCTTCGCAAATGAATTCTGCATTTTTATTTTCTGAACGCCAATTTCTAAATTTTTCAATATCTAGAATATCGTTATCTACCATAGATATGTCTACATGCATTGGAACGCCGTAACCGTCTGTTTCAAAGCCTAAAATACTAGCGTTAATTGTTGGGAAATTCTCTTTAATTTTTGCGTTTATTTTATTTTTGTATTCATTTAGTTTTTTATCTAAATAGTCATATTCTGGAGAATCAATATCTTTTGATTTCTTTAACAGATTATGAGATATGAATAGAGGTTTTTTATATTCTTCTGGAATAATATTTACACTAGCTCCGATACCTCCAAAAATTCCCATTTCAATCTTTGCATGCATTACACTTGATCTTTCCATTTCGTACTTTGCATGCACAATACTCGATCTTCCCAAAATCATTCCTTGGTTAATCATTTTTTTGAACGGTTCATTGAACGTAATAACTTCTATATCGTACAAGAATTTTGTCCAAAATCGTGCATACAATAAATGTCCAGTTGCATGTTCGGCTCCACCCAAATATAAATCTACTTGGTTCCAATATTTCATTTTTTCAGGATCTGCAATTGCGTTGGTATTGTTCGGATCCATGTAGCGTAAAAAATACCACGAGCTTCCTGCCCAACCTGGCATTGTATTGAATTCCATGCGGTCTCCTAAATGCACATTCCATGCTTCTTTTGTTGCACGGGCTAAAGGCGGTTCACCATCTTCTGTCGGCAAATAGGCATCAACATCTGGCAACGTAACAGGCAATAAATCGTCTGAAACTAATTGTGGAATGTTGTCTTTGTAATATACTGGAAAAGGTTCTCCCCAATAGCGCTGGCGACTAAAAATAGCATCGCGCAAACGGAAATTTGTTTTCCCTTCTCCTTTGCCTAGTTCTTTTAGCTTTTGAATAACTTGGTAGCTTGCGTCTTTCGCCTTTAATCCAGAAACGAAATCCGAGTTAGCAATCACAACGTTTTTTTCAGCAAAAGCCATTTCGGAAATATCTTTTCCTTCAAATATGTTTCGAATTTCTATGTTGAAATGTTTTGCGAAATCGTAATCGCGTTGATCGCCGCAAGGTACGGCCATCACTGCACCTGTTCCGTAAGAAGCAAGTACATAATCGCCAATCCATATTTGTATTTTTTCACCCGTTAACGGATGCAAGACAAATGCGCCAGTAAATGCACCTGAAATGGTTTTCACGTCACTCATGCGGTCACGTTCTGTGCGTAATGCAGCTTTGGTTTGATAGGCTTCAATTTCACTTTTTTGTGCAGCGGTAGTAATTGTATTTACCAACGGATGCTCTGGCGCCAATGTCATAAAGGTTACGCCAAAAATTGTATCGGGTCTGGTGGTAAACACTTCAATGCAATGCCCACCGATTTCAGTTTCAAATTTCACCATTGCACCAACCGATTTTCCAATCCAATTGCGTTGTATATCTTTGATAGAATCGGTCCAATCTAATCCTTCTAAATCTGTCAATAAACGATCTGCGTATGCTTTTATGCGCATCGACCATTGCCGCATTTTCTTTTGTTCTACGGGATGATTTCCACGTTCGGATCTTCCATTAATCACTTCATCATTGGCCAAAACTGTTCCTAATGCTGGACACCAGTTCACCCAAGAATCTGCCAAATACGCCATACGGTAATTTTGCAAAATTGCTTCTTTTTCAACTTCAGAATAGTTGTTCCAATCGTTGGCCGAAAAAGTAATTTCACAATCATGACACGCATTTACTTGGCTATTTCCGTTACTTTTAAATGCAGCAATTAATCCATCAATCAGCTCAGCTTTGTTGGATGAGTTATTATACCAAGTTCCAAAAAGTTGCTTAAAAATCCACTGTGTCCATTTGTAGTATTCGGGTGATGAGGTTCTGATTTCTCTGTCCCAATCATATGAAAACCCCATCTGATCCATTTGATCACGGTAGCGGCTAATGTTAGTTTGTGTGGTGATTGCAGGATGCTGTCCAGTTTGAATGGCATATTGTTCGGCAGGTAACCCGAAGGAGTCATAACCCATCGGATGCAAAACATTGAAACCTTGCAAACGTTTGTAACGCGCATAGATATCTGAAGCAATGTAGCCAAGTGGATGCCCAACGTGCAAGCCTGCACCGGATGGATAAGGAAACATATCCAAGACATAGAATTTTGGTTTGCTTGAACTGTCTTCCGTTTTGAAAGTTTTGTTTTCAGCCCAATGCGCACGCCATTTTTTTTCTATTGCTTGAAAATTATAATCCTGTTTTGACTCCATGGTGTTTTATTTGACGGCAAAAATAGCACTAACAAGCGAAATAACGTTGAAAATTACACTTATACACGCAGTTCTTTTAAAGTTTTTAATCCAAAACGCATTAATTGATATTGGAGGTTGAAATAATCTATATATTTGGATGGATGAAAACCCTATTCTTAACATTTTTAATTTTCAGTTTACATTTTTGTGGAATTGCGCAAAATGATGTAAAACCGAATGTTCAGAAAGGCACTTTAGAACTTGTGTTTGAGAACACCTTAAACATGGGTTTGAAATGTCAGCAAAGTAATTTTAAGAAAGCCGATTCGCTGCGCCAACCCTTATATGACAAGGCAGCTAAACTGGGAGACAGCGCTAAATTATTGGCGCTTTTTTACGATATTGAAACAGATCGTTTTCAAGGAAAAATGAAACTATACAAATCCAAAATTGTAGTTTTTGAAAATGAATTATTGAAAAAACATGGTTCAGATTTCAAAATTTTCATGTTGCAAGCATTGGCAAACGGTGCCCTAGATGATAGAAATTTTGAAAAAGCTCATTACTTCTTGAAAAAAGCAATTGCGGTTGGAAAGAGAAAAGCCAATAAACTTTTCAATTCAGAATCGTATAGACTTTTGGCCTTAGTTGAAATGAACAAGTTGAAAAAAGACAGTGCTTTGCTGATGATCGATCAAGCAATTGCGTTGAGTAGAAGAAACGATAATCGAGAACAATTGGCAATTTGTTTCAATACACAGGGGGAAATTTATAGCTTTTTTGGTCAATCTGAACTCGGCGTTGCAAAGCATCTAATTGCACTTCAAATTGCGGTAACGGATAACATTCCTAGATTGATTTCTCAATTTAATAATGAACTCGGAGTTTTGCAATTAGAGATTGGAAACATTACTGATGCACTGATGTATTTTAGTCGAAGTATAGAGTATGCTGGACAAATGAAAGATTACTTAACCTTGGCAGAGGCTTATTTGAATTCGGGAAAATGTTATAAGGAGAAAGGCAACTTGAAAGAAGCGCAAAGAAATTACAAGAAATCCATAGAACTGTATCAGCAGGAAGGGGATCTTTTGGGTTTAAGTTTTGCCCACAGAGTTATTGGTGTAGCTTTTCGCCAAGCTGGTGATTTCAATAAGTCGGAAGAAAATTTAATCAAATCCTTAAAATACCAAGAAAATAAGCAACGCTTAGATTTACAAACTGAAACCTACTTGGAATTGGGCCGGTTGAAATTACTTCAAAACAGAAGTCAGGATGCCAATTCATTTTTGCTACTCGGTTTAAATAGCAGCATACGTTATAACCAAGCGTATTTACAAAACCTTTTCTATCAAACACTTGCTGACAATTATGCAGATCAGGAAAATTATGATAGGGCTTTTTATTACTTGAAGCGTTATACCAATTTTTCGGATAGTTCGAAAAACATTGTAGACAAAACAAAGATTGCAGAATTGAGCGAGCTGTATAAAGTAGAGCAACGCGAAAGAATTATTGTAGAGCAAGGTGCTGCGATAAATAAGCAACAAAAGGAGGCGGAGCTAGCGCGCGTCCAGGTTGAGAATATTAGCCTGAGAAATAATTTTATAACCTATTTTGTAATCGGTTTGTTAGTGATTTCAATTCTTGTAATTTTCTTGGTAATCAATAGGCTAAAACACGCAAAATTAAAACAATCACAACGAGAGTCAGAAATGAATCAGACCTTGTTGCGTACGCAAATGAATCCTCATTTTATTTTCAATGCAATGTCTGTTATTCAAAGTTATATATACGACAACGATGTAAAAAATTCAACAAAATTCTTGGTCAATTTTTCTCGCTTAATGCGACTAATACTTGAAAACTCTCCTAAAGAGTTCATCCCAATTGAGACTGAAAAGGAGATTTTGGAAAAGTATCTACAAACCCAAAAACTGCGTTTTGAAGACCGTTTTGATTTTGATATTTTTGTAGAAGACCAACTTTTTGAAGATGGCGCCGTCATACCTCCGATGATTACACAACCATTTATTGAAAATGCTATCGAGCATGGCCAACTGCACACGGTTGAAGGTGGATTCATTCACATCTATTTTAAGAAAGACGGTGATTATTTAAGTATTCAGATTGAGGACAACGGAATTGGACGAAAAGCTGCAGATAAGAACAAGAAAAGTGTTGAACATAAGAGCATGGCAATGAAAATTACAGACGATAGAATTCAAAATTTGAATGAAAAATACAAGAGTAACGGATTTTTAGAACTCGAAGATTTTGATAAACTAAAAGAAACCGGTACTTTAGTGCGCATTTGTTTACCCTATCAACACCAACAACCTACCGAATTAAACGAAACACACCTATAAATCCTAGAAAAAATGATCAAGGCACTAATAATTGACGATGAAAAGAGAACAAGAGAGTTAATCGCTAAAATGATTGAATCGTTTGATTTAGGTATTGAAACTTTTCCAATAGGTGAAAATGTGGCAAGTGGACTTGCAGCTATTAAAGAAGTAAAACCAGATTTAGTGTTTTTGGATATTCAAATGCCAGACGGAACTGGTTTCGATTTGTTGAAGTTGGTTGAATCAAAAAACTTTGAGGTAATCTTCATTACAGCTCACGAAGAATTTGCGATTAAAGCCATAAAATTTAGTGCCTTAGATTACATTTTGAAACCCGTTGATCCAGAAGAATTGAAAGCAACAGTGGTTAAAGCACTGGCTCAAATTAAATCACCAACAAAAGACGAAAAGCAATTTGATGCATTACAACATAACATGTTACCTACGCATAAAAGACGCCTTGTGTTAAAAACAGCAGAAAGCGTACACGTAGTTGACTTGGATAATATTGTACGTTGCGAGGCGGATAGAAACTACACTTCGTTCTTTTTGAATGATCGTCGTAAAATTTTGGTGTCAAGAACATTAAAGGAATATGAAACATTACTTACAAGTTATTCATTTCTTCGCATCCAACAATCTCACTTGGTCAACTTAGATTATGTTGACCGTTACGAAAAAGGGGATGGTGGTGCTGTTGTGATGAAAGATGGCACAAAAGTTCCTTTGTCGCCTAACAAAAGAGAGATTTTCTTTCAAATGTTAGATAATCTATAATCTAATTTCAGTGCGAGTCGCATTTTGGTAATCCATACCCGTCTTTCTTTCATTTAACGCGTTCTGGTGAAACAAACTTTCTAGTTTTAAGAAAGTTCTGGATAGATGAAAAAGAGTTTTGTGTTTATAGTATCACTTTTATTAATTACATTGTGTACTGCTTATGCCGCAATACAAGAGCACATGTATACAGTTAGTCTTGCTGAAACCATAGACTTCTCGAAACCTAATTTAAAGGAAGTATTTTTACAGCATATTGACAGCCGCTTGATGCGTAGAAATATTTTTCTTTCACTAAGTTTATTCGCAGCATTGGCAACAATTTTCTACTATAGTTATTCCCGAATAAAGCGAACAGTAAGAAGATAAATTGCTTTTAGCTGATACCACTGTTATTAGAAAATTCTGAAAACATTCCATAGTTTTAGTGCTAACATTAAATTATGCAGAAAAAAGATACGTGAAATGAAGAATATGTAAACAATTCCTTTATTTTTGCCTAAGATTTTGATTCATGAACAAAGATAGCTTTAACGTTATAGAAAAAGAAATGGTTTCTAATTTGCACTTCCCTGCTGGTGAAGTAATTACAGAAAGCGTTGCGTTGACTGCTAGAAAAGTTGCAATTGAACGTGCTTTAGCCATGGGGAATTTGGAACATCAAAAGGTTAAAATTTATTTTAAAGATGAGAGCAACCTCAGACAAGTTGAAACAACTATTTGGGGAGTTACTGACACCGTAATTCTTTTAAAGAAAAATGTACAGATTCCCATTGAAAGAGTAGTTAAATTAGAAATATAGTATACAAAAACAATATACCGAAAACGTTTAAATTATGACCAAAAAGAGATCAATTGTTAGTTACGAAAATTTGTCGATGGACCAAAAAAAATCCCTTATTAAGGACTTTCCTGCAGGGATTAGCGAAAGTATGTCTCAAGTTAAATTGCCAACAGGAGTAACTATTGAGGCATTGCTTTGGGAAACAGATGAAATCATTTATTTGGTTAAATTTTCTAAAACTCCTGCAGCTCCGGTTAAAGGTAAGAAAGCTGTAACTGTTGAAGATGAAGATGATTTTGCGGTGGACGAAAAATTTGATGACGACATGAAGGACGATGCGGATGACGATAGTTCTGACGATGACGACGATGATTACGACAAAGCAGATAAAGATGATTCGGACGACGATGACGACGATGATGATAAAGAATAAGTAAACACTATTGTTTTAAAGACTCAATTTATTGGGTCTTTTTTTATGCCATGATTTTTGTAATTTGGTTCAAAATTGGGCACAAAAAAAAGCGCCTTCGTTTCTGAAAGCGCTTTAGTATCATTAGTTAGTCTTATTGAGCTGGAGCAGCAACAATAAATCCTAAACCATCATCGATATCATCATCATCGTTTCCAACTGGTTTAGCAGCTCCACGAGCCATCTTAACCGAAACAACAACTGCTCCTTTAGGGTCTAAGAATTTCAAACCTGGAATTTCTAATTGACCTACTCGTGCAGATTTACCAATTTTCAATTTACCAATATTGATGTAAATTGCATCTGGCATATCTTTCACATAACCTTCAACAGTTAAACGACGAAAGACTTGTTGTAATTTACCACCAGCCATAATACCAGGAGAAGTTCCAACTAAACGAACTGGCAAACCTAAACGGATCGCTTTCTTGTCATTCAATTCGTAGAAATCTACGTGCTTGATTGTGTCTTTGATGTTGTCTTGTTGTAAGTCTTTAACTACCGCAAAAGTCTTTTTACCAGCAATATCCAATTCAACTTTGTATACTTCTGGAGAGAAGATAATTTTGTTGATTGCGTTTACGGTAACTGTGAAATGCGTTTGCGTTCCTTGTCCGTACAACACGCAAGGTACAAGACCAGCATTTCTGTCTGCTGCAGTACCTTTTTTCCCTACATTCGCTCTTGGCGAACCGCTCAATTGTGCTACTTTCATTTTATGTTTGTTTGTTTATTACGAGATTATAAAGTGTGAACTAATTGATTCATTGCTCACCATTGCTTTCATTATTTCACCAAAAAGTGGAGCAACCGAAAGCACACGGATTTTGTTACTCTGTTGTTTCAACGGAATAGTATCTGTTACAATTAGTTCGGTTAATTTTGAATTTTCGATGCGTTCGTATGCAGGACCAGAAAGTACGGCATGCGTACAAAATGCTCTAACGCTCAATGCGCCTTTTTCCATGAATAAGTTAGCTGCAGTCGCTAACGTACCCGCAGTGTCACACATGTCATCAACCAAGAAAACATCTTTCCCTGCAACATCACCAATAACAGTCATTTCAGCAACTTCATTTGGTTTTTTACGATGTTTGTGACAGATCGCTAACGTGGTACCTAGTTTCTTTGCATAAGAATTTGCTCTTTTTGCGCCACCTGCATCAGGAGCAGCAATTACTACATTTCCCGAGTTTAAGCGTTGCATTTCAGGGTAAAAAATAGTTGAAGCATATAAGTGATCTACAGGCACTTCAAAGAAACCTTGAATTTGATCTGCGTGAAAATCCATCGTCATTAAACGATCAACCCCTGCAGCCATAAGCATGTTTGCAACCAATTTGGCCCCAATCGCTACTCTCGGCTTATCTTTTCTATCTTGACGTGCAAAACCAAAGTATGGAATAACTGCGATAATTTTACGAGCCGAAGCACGTTTTGCAGCATCAACCATCAATAATAACTCAAATAAGTTATCCGCTGGAGGCATCGTTGATTGCACAAGAAATACATCTTGTCCTCTCACAGTTTCTTCAAATGAAGGTTGAAATTCACCGTCCGAAAACTGCGTAACCTTAACATCACCAAGGGGATAGCCAAAAGAATGAGATAGCTTACCAGCTAATTCTTGTGTTGCTCTTCCTGAAAATATTTTAATTCCTGCCGACATCTTACTCATTTTGAGGGGACAAAGATACTATTTTCTTCTGAAGTACAGGTATTTTTACCAGTAAAAGTCAATTAAATAGAAGTTTTTCTCCGCTGAAAAAAATATTTTTTAACAAGAGGGGTAAATAATAGCGCATAAATACACAAAATGGCCAATGAAAAATTATATTTGCACTTTACTAATTGATTTAATTCAAGCTTTCTAATGCAAACAATACTTATTCTTGGTGCAGGATTATCCGCTTCTTCGCTCATCAAATATCTTTTAGATCATGCGAAAGATAATGATTGGAATATTCATATTGCAGATCGAAATTTAGCCTTGATTGAACAAAAAATAAATGGTAATCCCAATGGTTTAGCATTGGAAATGGATGCTTTAAATCGTACTGCAAGATTGCCCGAAATTCAAAAAGCGGACCTAGTTATCTCTATGCTTCCTGCTACTTTTCATCCTGAAATTGCACAGGATTGTTTGGAATATGGAAAGCATTTAATTACGCCTTCTTATGTGAGTCATGCGATGCACGAAATGCACCAAGAAGCTGCAAAAAAAGAATTAATTTTCATGAATGAAATGGGTGTAGATCCGGGTATCGATCACATGAGCGCCATGCAAATCATTCACGATTTACGTGTAAAAGGTGCGCACATCGAAAGCTTCAAATCCTATTGTGGTGGTTTGGTTGCCCCAGAAAGTGACAATAATCCGTGGAATTATAAATTTACCTGGAACCCCAGAAATGTTGTACTTGCTGGTCAAGGTGGAGCGGCACAATACATTGAACAAAATCAATATAAATACTTGCCAAGTTCGGCTATTTTTGAACGTATAGAATCTATCGAAATGCCAGGAGTTGGTCATTATGATGGTTACGCAAACAGAGATTCGTTGTCTTACCGAAAAGTATACGGTTTGGAAACGATTCCAACCATATTTAGAGGAACTTTGCGTGGGTCTGGATTTTGTGATGCTTGGAATTGCTTCGTTCAATTAGGCTTAACAGATGACGGTTACAAAATGGAGCATTCAGAAACGCTTACGCCAAGAATGTTGGTCAACGCGTTTTTACCCTACAATGAAACCATGTCGGTTGAAGATAAATTCAAATTGCGTTTTCCCACATTGAGTCAAAAACAATTCGATAAATTTGTGTGGTTGGGCTTGTTTGAGAACACAAAACCAATCGCTGGTGCCGACATGTCGCCCGCTCAATTATTACAAGCTATTTTAGAACCAAAATTAAAGCTTGACCCGAGCGACAAAGATTTAATTTTAATGCACCATATTTTTGAATACTCCATAAATGGCAAGCGCTTCCGATTAGAAAGTTCATTGGTGAATATTGGAACGGATGCTGTTTATACAGCCATGAGTAATACAGTTGGATTGCCAATGGGAATTTGTGCCAAAATGATTTTGAAAGGTGAGATTAAAGAAAAAGGAGTTTTAATGCCAATTTCAGAGGCTATCTACACACCAATTATAGAAGAATTGAAGTCGTTTGGAATTCACTTTACAGAAGCAGTTACGGAGTTGTAAATTAGAA
>JAYSRU010000074.1:0-16645 GCA_043720875.1 Crocinitomicaceae bacterium | reverse complement strand
GCCGATGTAAAATACTTTCCTGTCCGGAGACAATTAATTTCAAGCATTTGGAACATGAAGGTTGATTTCTCAGATCATTTAAGTACGTTCGTTCACTTAGCTGTTGACGGGGATTTTATGGTTACCTTGGAGTGTTTGACCGTTATTGAAAACCTTGATGGTCCGTTTGAAGAAGAAGAGGTTCTCGAAGCACAAGTTGCACTTAAGAATTATGCCGAAGCATCGTTTGCAAAAGATGAAAAAGCTCATTTAATTAGTGAAATTGCTATTATAATAAAAGATATTGACCGCAACTTAGGTGAAGGCTTAGACGAAGATTAAGCATTACCTGAACTTTGAAACAAAAAAAAGGCTACCGATTATTCGATAGCCTTTTTTTGTAGTGCATTTTATCTTTAAAACAATCCGTTAATTTGACTGTCTATTGAAGCTATTATTTTTCCTAAATCTTCTGCATTTTCTGGGAAACGATTATTATCAATATCGATAATCAACAATTTACCTTTATCGTAGGTTGAAATCCAAGCTTCGTAACGCTCATTTAGTCGCTTTAAATAATCCAAACGAATCGATTCTTCATATTGTCTTCCACGTTGTTGAATTTGATTCACCAAAGTTGGAACACTCGCTCGTAAATAGATCAAAAGGTCTGGCGCTGAAACAAATCCTTCAATTAAGCTAAAAAGTGAAAAGTAATTCTCAAAATCACGCGTCGTCATTAATCCCATCGAATGTAAATTCGGAGCAAAAATAAAAGCATCTTCATAAATAGTGCGATCTTGAATAATCGCCTTATTGGATGCTTGAATTTCCTGAATTTGAGAATACCTAGAATTCAAATAATAAACTTGAAGGTTAAAAGACCAGCGTTGCATGTCTTCATAAAAGTCGTTCAAATATGGGTTTTGATCCACATCTTCGTAATGTGTTTCCCAACCATAATGTTTTGACAACAAGCCTGTAAGTGTAGTTTTACCAGCTCCAATATTTCCAGCGACAGCAATATGCATTTTAAATCTTTTTAGGTTGCCGAAAGTACGAACTTTGAGGCAAAAATGAGCTTAAATTCTTTAATATTATTTTTTTCAGTGCGATTGGCTATTTTTTTTCGCTAAACTTGATTCAACTCTTGCTAATATCACGTCTCATTTACGGATGATACTTAAAAAATGATTGGCCATCAGACAGGTACAAGTCATTAGCGAGTTTAACGATTCCGATGATTTCAGCTGAAATCTTTGTCTTGGAAACTTGAATCAAATCACCATTGGAGGTAATTACATTGAATGCGCCGGTTTCAGTTAAATAACCAATGCCCCCATTTTCAATAAGCAACCCTTGACAAATATTCTCTTTCACGTTCAATTCTCTTAGAAATGAACCATAAATATCCAAAACAATAATAGATCCTGAATTCGTAAATAAGAATAGTTCGCCTTCCTTTTCTTCCATCTTAAACAATTGCTTTACACCGAGTAATTGATTCAAATTACTTGTTGTGAAATCCGACTTTTTGTTTGCACTTAATAAATGTAAGGTAGCATTCACTTGCTCGTATACCCAAATTTTGTCAGATTGTTGGCTGGGGCAAATTAAGGTAGCTTGTTTTATGTTGAAGTCTTCTAAATCGATTGAACTTTTTTGACTGGACAAGGTATTGTCGAGAATCGAAATTTCTTGTTGCTCTGAGTGAAACAAATACACTTTAAATGCTCCTCGCGCAAAAACAGCATCAATGTTTCCTGAAGCTTTTACGCTTTGTGACAATAAAAGCTGGCCTTTTGAATTGATTTTATCAATACGTTCACCGGAAGCAATAAAGTAATTCCCCATCGCATCCATATCAAATGCTTGAATGTGTGAGCTTGCTTTGAATATAGGAAGCCACTCATCTTCCAGAACGGACAAAGTATCCTGAGCAAATCCATACGTTACAAGAAAAAATGTTCCAAAAAATACTTTAAACCCCATAGTCATGTTTACTTGTTGACATTAAAACTTTCGTTGAACTCCAATATTTGTTCCAAAAATATTCGGTCATTATTTAAGCGCGGCACTTTATTTTGCCCACCTAGTTTCCCGTGCTTTTTCATCCATGCTTCAAAAGTTCCTTTTTCCAGCACTTGTAAATGTGGCATTTTCAATGCTTTTTCGTGCGATCTTTTGGCATCATAATCCGAATTAAGGCTCCTCAATTCTTCATCCAATGAATGTGTAAAAGAAGTGATATCACTAGGCATCTTATTAAATTCCACTAACCATTCATGTGCTCCACCTTCTGTTTGCTTCATATAAATTGGTGCAGCAGTATAATCTCGAACTGAGGCGTCATGCCGTAAACATGCTTTTGCAATTGCTTTATCCGCGTTTTCAACGATTACTTCTTCTCCACACGAATTTATGAAACTTTTGGTTCTCCCTGTGATCGTAAATCTAAAGGGTAAAGTTGAAGTGAAACTGATTGTATCTCCAACAATATAACGCCATAAACCAGCATTAGTTGAAATCACCAAGGCATAATTTTCTCCAATAATTACTTCTGACAATTCTTTAACGAAATTAGAATCAACCCCATTGTAACTTGACATAGGTATGAATTCATAAAATATTCCATAATCCAACATCAGCAACAGTTCATTCGAGTCTTTTTGATCTTGAATTCCGAAATACCCTTCGGTAGCATTATAAGATTCCAAATAATTCATTGAAGCGCTTGGAATCAATTTTTTGAATTGTTCACGGTAAGGATCAAAACAAACCCCGCCATGCATAAACAATTCAAGGTTCGGCCAAACTTCCGTAATGTCGTTCTTGCCTGATAATTCTAATATTCTTTGCAAAATTACCATCGTCCAACTTGGTACACCCGTAATCAAGTGAACGTCTTCAAGCATTGTAATTTTAGCAATTTTGTCTACTTTTTGTTCCCAGTCAGACATTAATGCGATCTCTTTCGAAGGCGTTCTTCTTACCTCAGCCCACCAAGGGAGATTTTTCATAATTATGGCAGAAAGGTCGCCAGAATAGGAGTGTGCAAAATTAGGATTATCGTCTGCACTGCCACCAACCACTAAATACTTACCACTATATAAATTAGCATTTTCGTAATTACTATAATACAGTGCAATCAAATCTTTACCTGCCAAAAAATGACATTCTTCCAGCGATTCTTTGCTAACTGGAATAATCTTGCTTCGGTGCGAGGTGGTACCAGACGACTTTGCAAACCATTTTGTTGAAGACGGCCACAATACATCTTGCTCCCCTGCATACATACTATCAACCCAAGGCTTGATCGCGTCGTAATCTTGCAAAGGGACGCGTTCTTTAAATGTTTTGATGCAGTCAATAGAAGAATACTCGTATTTTAATCCCCATTTAGTCGCACTCGCTGAACTCAAAAGCTTCATTAACAGCTCAAATTGAACTTCATTCGGATACTTACGAAACAAATCAATTTGATGAATTCGTTTCTTAATGAACCAAGCAAATAATGAATTAAACGGCATTGTTAGATTTTAAGTACCTCTAAAAGTACAAGAAAAACTTAAATTATGGACATAAAAAAAAGCGTTATTCAAAAAATAACGCTTTTAAAATATTATTGATTCGATTCTATAAGAAAATCAATGCACATAATGCTGCAATAGCTGCAATAGTATAAAGGAAACCAACTGCAATTGTTGATTCTTCAAAGAAAGTTTCACCTTTTTTTGTTCCGTGATCGTGTCCGTGATTGTCTGTATGTTCGCTCATGATTCTAAATTTTACAAGACAAATGTACAATTTTTAAAAAAGCAAAAACCAAATTTTAATTATTTTTTTTCGTTGCGTTAAATTCAACTTTAAAGAACCCATTTCCCTTGCCGTTTATTCAATTTGATAGAATTCAAGATATTCGTATTTCTTCTTACTTTCGATTTTATTTCGCACATTTTATATTAAATTCGTAGCCATTACTCGATTTTTAATCCCCATATGAAAAACACGCTCTTATTACTCATAATAGCTATGTTAACAGCAAGTTGCTTTAAGGACAAAGTTCAACCTACACCGCTAACTGACAACACTGCACCAAATCCCTATGCCGAAATAAATAACACTTTTGGCTATGGCATATTACAGAAGATAAAAGGAATTTGGAATGGCCCAGTCACCTCTCCTACAGCACTCGGTGGTTTCCCTGAATGGATAGTTGATTTCAGACCAATTTCGTCAAGTCAAATTTCATCAAAAAATGAGTTAGATTCTTTGAACGACATTCATATGAGTTTCTTTATTGCAAAATACAACGATCAATATAGAATTTGCTTTAGAAATGGGGGTTCTTTTGCCGGTCAAACTAGGGTTTCCTACTTCTTCGCAGATAGCGTTTATGAAAGTGAAAGTCATGCGTTTTATCGTTTTTCAGAAATTATTAAAGGAAAAAGTAGAGCTTCCACTTCCGTATTGTTTCGAAATGATAGTTTGATCATGACCTCTTACACCAATCAATACAACACGCTTTCTACTCCTACAATACACATGAATTGGAGCGCAAAATTACAAGACCTTACAGCTTGTCAGCCCGCTACTACCAATTTCAACTTTCCCCAAAAGATCTTGACAAAAGACTTCTCCTCTACATTTGTTGGTCAAGTTGAAGCTGTTTATTATTCCATTGGTGGCGGAGATCCGTATGTTGAAAGTTTACAACCTTATTTAGGAAAAACTACAATTAGTTATACGTATGGTCCTGGGCTAACCCCAAGTCCATTAAAAAAGGTATTTCTGTTGATCACAACCCAACCCTTAATTAGTGGTTTTACCCTGAATACTGCAAACCTCAGCACAAGATCTCGTTATGTAGTACTGGCTGCAAATGATCAAAGTTTTACGTTTAACTACATGCATCCGGGTAGTTATTACGTTTATGCTTTTTACGACACAGACGGAAATGGAACTGCAAACAGCGGAGATTGGATTAGCACTTCTAACGTTGCCTTCAGTTTAGCGAATCTCGGCAACACAGCGCAAACTACACAAATAAATTTTGTAATGCCTTAAACAGCTTAGTCTGCCAGCACAATCTCATTTCTGTACAAATCTTCTAACACATCCGCTTTACGAATCAAGTAGGGCTTATTGTTGCGTATTAAAACTTCCGCTGGACGCAAACGTGCGTTGTATTGATTACTCATGGAAAAACCATACGCTCCCGCATTGTGAATGGCAAGCACATCACCTTCAGAAACATGCGACAATAAGCGATCATATCCCAAGGTATCCGTTTCACATATATTGCCTACTACAGAATATAGTTTTTTAGCACTTTTACGGTTCGTAACATTCTCAATGTGATGGTGAGCATTGTAAAACATCGGTCGCAACAAGTGATTTTGACCACTATTGACCCCCACAAATACTGTAGACGTAGTTTGCTTTACAACATTGACCGATACCAATAATTTACCTGCTTCGCTTACCAGAAACTTACCTGGTTCGAACCAAAGTTCAAGATCTTTGCCATAAGAAGCGCAGAATGTTTTAAACGACGTCTCTATCTTCTTACCAATTTCTTCAATTGGGGTAACCATGTCACCCTCCTTATAGGCAACTTTAAAACCCGATCCAAAATCCATGAATTGCAAATCTGGGAAAGACAATGCTGCATGGTATAACAAATCTGCGCCTTGCAAGAAGACATCCGCATCAATAATATCACTTCCCGTATGCATGTGTAAGCCAACAATTTTTAGATTATAATGTTTAACGATTCTACTAATATGAGTAAGTTGATGAATAGAAATACCAAATTTAGAATCGATGTGTCCTACAGAAATATTGGCATGTCCGCCCGCCATAATGTGCGGGTTTATTCTAACACATATTGGATAATTTGAACCGTACTTCGCTCCGAATTGTTCTAAAATACTTAAGTTATCTATGTTGATAATTGCTCCCAGTTCAACCGCTTCGATGATTTCATCAAAACTTACGCAATTTGGGGTATACATAATGTCTTTTGCTTCGAAACCTGCACGCAATCCTAAATAAACTTCCTCGATAGAAACGGCATCCAAACCAGCTCCTTGCTTTTTTAGAATACGTAAAATATTGCTGTTATTCAGTGCCTTTAGCGCATAATGAAGCTTGACATCTTTATTGCCAAACGCCTTTTTAAGACGCTGATATTGCTCAATTATTTTTGATTCGTCGTACACATATACAGGTGTACCAAACACTTTCGCTACGCTCACTAATAAACTCGGTTCCATTTTATTGAATTAGCCGCAAAGATACTTGAGAATTGTATTAAAATAACATTTTGTTAAAAAATTAACTTATTGTTGTAATTTTAAAAAATCTCACGCTTAGATGTTTACAAACGTTGGTTTACCCAACCTAACGCGATTTCTAATTGCTCCAATTGATCTAGGTCTGAATTATCTAGCACAATCGCATCATCTGCCTGACGTAACGGACTTTCCTCCCGCGTACTATCGATGTGATCCCGTTCCAATAAATTGACCATTATTTCATCCCGGGTTGCTTGATCCCCTTTTGCATGCAATTCTTTCCAACGGCGCTCGGTGCGAATCAATTTATCGGCTGTTACAAATATTTTAAGTTCCGCTTTGGGAAAAACTACCGTTCCAATGTCACGACCGTCCATTACAACTCCACCCTTATCACCCATTTTTCGTTGGGCACTCACCAATTTTTTCCTAACCTCTTTGATCGTTGCTACAGGGCTCACACATTGGCTAACGTCTAGTTTCCTGATGTTACTTTCTTCGTTGACACCGTTAAGATACAACTCAGGTTTTCCTGTATCTTCATTCAATTCGAAATGAAGCTCAATATATTTTAAGCTTGCTATTATCTGCGGGGTATCTAAAACATCATGACTCAAAAATCCTTTGCGCATACAATACAAGGCTACACCTCTATACATTGCACCGGTGTCAATAAATATATAGGATAATTCTTTCGCTAAGGCTTTTGCCAAGGTACTTTTTCCGCAAGAAGAAAAACCATCAATTGCTATTGTTATTGTTTTACGCATTACTACAAAGTTATAAAAAAGTAGTAATTATTGATGTATTCGTTAAACTTGAATCATAACACTGGAACAGAGGCCGGTACAGGAACTGTGATGCTTGGATTTGGCTCTGAAACTACTTTTTTTCGCCACTTATCTAAATTAACAGATAAGGTTATCATATTGCTATAGCCCGCAACAGAGTATGCAATCAATCCATAATCTAGCGTAAAACGTCTAAAGGTATAGCCTAATCCGAATGAAAAACCGGCAATACTACCTCTTGCATCAACCTTTAAATTTTTCCGACGGTTGTAATCAAAGGCAGCGCGTAAATGCAAATTCTTATTCAGCATAATTTCCGTAGCAATTATCGCATGGCGAAATAATTTTTCACCAAATCCTGCATATTTAACCGGAATTGTATCGCCTGTTATAGCATCTACCGTTGGTACTAAATTAGGATCACGGTAACTAATATCCCATTTTTGCAATTGCTGACCAGTAAGTGTAAAGCGCAAGGGTGCATGTTTCAATTTATGTGAGACACCTATTTGCAATTCTGTGGGTAAGTTCTCTTTATCACTCGTTTTATTGTCGCCATACTTACTAAATTGGAAACCTGCATTTTTGACTAAACCGGTAACCAAAGTTCTAGACGCTTCAAAATTAAAAGAACCAGCTATATCCATTGACAAACCATCCGAATAATAACCTGCATTTCTTGCTTGAATATAATTTAAGTTGGCCCCAACAGAAAGAACGGGGTTAATGGTCGTTGATGCACCAATACCAATAATTAAATCAGTTGGACTAATAGATCCTGTAGTATTTCCTAAAACATCTGTTTGATCCATTTTACCATAACTTGCCATGCGAACATTACCCGCGATGAAGAAATTATTTTTTAAACTTCTTCCGTATTGCAGCGTATTATAGGTAAACTGCCCGGCTTGTAAAGCTTGACTAAAACTTATTTTTTTATTCATTTGCACATTATACAACGACGGATTAGCTAAACCTAAATTAATGTCATTGTCTTTTACACTTATGAAATAGGTTCCTAATGCCGCACTTCTAGCACTTGTTGGTAAATTGAATGCATTAAAAACCGTTAGTCCTCCAAGTTGGGAAAATGCATTTATGGAAATGAAAGAAAATAGAAATGCGATTTTATACATGTCCTTTTAACGTTGATTTTACTAAATTATTCTACGCAATTAAAAACTCATTATTCGTCGTTATTTTAAAACACAACTCAATCCTATACAAAGGTATACTCATTCGCTATATTTTGAAAATGCCTCGACAAATGAGTTTTAACTTTCAATTTATATTTTACACTATTATTCTACCAAAGCCTGGTTTAAACGTTTTGCATCTCGTGTATACTTTTTGTTTCTCCAAACTGTAAACACCGTAAACAAAACAAATCCAAGAACAATATACCAAACATAAACAGGAAACTTTGTAAGTCCGTCACCTTGTGCATAAGAGTGTAGACCTGTTAGTACGAAGTTGACTCCAAAGAAGGTGAAAATAATACTTGAATATGCCCAAACGCTAGCAATCGTAAAGGTAAGTTTTCCGTTTAATCCTGGGATATAACGAAGATGTAACACCACCGCAAATACTAGAACAGAGACCAATGCCCATGTTTCTTTTGGATCCCAACCCCAATATCTACCCCAAGACTCGTTGGCCCAAATTCCACCTAAAAAGGTTCCTATGGTTAACATAAAGATTCCAATTGTCATGGTAAGTTCCGAAACAAATGCAATTTCTCTGATATGCGCACCTAGACGCGCTCCATTTTTCTGAGTTCTAGCACAATAAATTATCATACTTATGATGCCTAAAATTGCAGCCAAGCCTAAGAAACCATAACTAGAAGTAATGATTGCAACGTGAATCATTAACCAATAAGATTTCAAAACTGGTTGTAATGGAGTAATTTCAGGATCGAGTAAGTTCATTTCTGTAACAAAAATCATTAACGCTGCCAAAATTGCTGTACCCGCTAAAACTGCTGGTGTTTTTCTTGAAAATAAGAAACCTGCGATTAAGGTAGACCAAGCAATAAACACAACTGCCTCGTAGCCGTTACTCCAAGGAGCGTGTCCTGTAATTTGAGACCTGAAAAACAAACCAGATCCATGATAAAGAAATATTACCGCTAACAGCACAACAAAAATATTTGATATTATCTTAAATGTTTTTTGCCCCTTCTTTTTAGGATCCATAAAGATTCTAAGGAAATATAACAATAGCAAGGCAAATCCAATAACATAGTACGAATTCATCGCGTTATGAAAAATATTCATTTTGTTATAACTGATTTCCATTGCAACAATACTTTCAGAAGGAACGTCCATTTTTGCGTTTGCCCGCTGCAAATTCTTCAAGGTATTCAAACAATTTTCCGCCTCAGTATAATTCCCATTCATTGCGGCAGCATTTATCGCTGTAAAGTAATTCAACGCAATTGGTGATGAAACAGAATCTAAGGCCGTTAATTCTTGTGTCATTGGCATAAACCAACGGTTGGCACGGTCATTTTTTAACGGAATAATTTTCATGTATTCCCATTGCGAAATGCTCATTACCACTTGATAGCGCTCCACCAATTTGATTAACTTTTTATCGAACTCATTGCGCTGCGACTCAAGTGTTCCAAAAGCAGCTTGGTATTCCTTTAATAAAACAAATTCACCATTCTTGTTGGTTAACTTAAGAAATGAAACATTTTTTTCTTTGGTTTTAACAGCATCTCTCAAATTAGAAGGAACATTGATCACAGGTTGACTTAGCCAATAATCTGGATACATGTGCATACTCACTATGGTTTGAACAGCATTCAACTCATTGTACTTATTCGAGCGGTAAACCTTACGCAACAAGTCATTGCACAAGGTATGAAGCGGAGCAACTCGACCATCGTAGGTTAAGACCAAAAGCGATGAAAGTTCATCAGAATGTTCTTTACTGATTATTCTAAAAATAGGTTTCTGTGTCGCTGGAGCAGGTTCTTGAGCGCTCACTTTTTGAACATTCGAAAACATCAAGAGTCCAACAATTACTTTTACTGAATTACGTGCAGCTTGAGATGCATTTAATTTTCCAAGCAAATCTCTAAATCTTCCAACCGGAGCAAAAATTGACATAACCATCCCAACAATCATAAAGAAATAACCAATGTATGTAATGTTTGTACCTAATGCATCGTGATTTGCACTTAAATGCGTTCCCTTTTCATCCGGATCATAACCAGATTGGAAGAAGCGGTAGCCGTTGTAATCGATCACATGATTCATGAATACTTTTTTGTTTTTCACTACATTATTAACAGAATCGATGATGCTCAATTGACTGGCAAATGAACTTGGCACATCAGATCCAGGATAACGCGCAATATTAAAATCTTTACATTCTACCATAAATGGAATCTCAATTTTAGTACAGCCATATTCCATTTCATATTGTAAACCATTGAACGCAAAAACAGCAGTTTCAGGAATTTGTTTAATACCACCTTCCAATACTACATTTTTACTTACTTTACCATCGGTAATTTTTAATTCAAGAAAATCTTTACCATCTTTTTTATTCCCGGTAGGGATTAATCGCTTTTCGTACCCAAGCATCGAAGCTTTGAAAACAAATTGTTGGTTGGCAACCACGTAGAGCGTTTTAGTAAGAAAAGGGACGTATTCACCCACGTTAATTTCTTTAAACAAACTATCTGGTGCCGAACCTGACGCTCGCGCTTTTTGCATTTCTGCCATAGGTAGCCATTTCAATGGTAAATCTGACATTACAAACAAACTATCCCCAACCGTTTTGATGTGAACACCCGCCATCGCATCTTTCTTATCGAAAGAAACAGGAATCTCCCCAGCCATTACAAAGCCATTCGGTTCAAGGTAATTGGCCGACATTCCGTCTGTTACAATTTGTAATGTTTGTTGTGTTGAACCCTTCACTTTCACCAAGGAGTCTTTGTGTTTTTTCTTAAAACTTACAAAAGAAATATCGATTGGTGTATGATTAGGAAATTCTACATCCATTGAAAAATCATTTCTTGTATTGGTAGACATCCACAGGAATTTAGTATCCGTGTATTGTTGTTTTCCATCATTAATCCTAAACCACAATGCGGGATCTGATTGATAGATAATGTTAGATTTTTCACCTTCACGGATCAACATTAAACCTTCAAAACTCACATAGCGTGTAACACCTGCACCAATAAGTATGATAATGAATGACAAGTGAAATGTAAGCATTGCGATTTTTTCACGTTTCCACATTTGGTAACGATTGATGTTGGCGATCAATGTTAGTCCTAAGAAAACCAATAAAAATTCGAACCAGAGTGCATTAAATACCCAGTATTTGGCAGACTGAATATCATAAATAGACTCGAGAAAGGTAGCAGTACCAATGGCAACTAAAAAGATAACAAGTGCCAATGCCATCATGCGCATTGAAAAGAGATGTTTTATAAAAGAATCGAACATAAATATGTAAAATGAGTTACTTTAAATCGTTTTATTAAGGCCCGAAGTTACTCACTTTATTAGACATATCTAATCAATTTTTGTTAAACCTATTCGGGTTGCTAAAATCGCACGCTATGGCCTATTTAAACTAGAGTAGAATGCGCTGGAAAATAGTTATTAAACAAAAAAAAAGCCCTTCCAATCCGGAAGAGCTTTCAATTATTCTTAACAACCGTTATACCATCACTTTCGGCGCAGCAGCTAAAATAACTGCATCTGTATCGCTTGCGTATTCTTCAAAATTCTTTACGAATTGAGCCGCAAGATTTGCAGCAGTTTCATCGTAAGCAGCTTTATCCGCCCAAGTATTTCGCGGATTTAATATTTCTGTTGGAACTCCTTCACAAATTGTTGGCATCTCTAAATCAAAAACTGGTAATTTTTCGTACGCTATGTCATCCAACTTTCCTGTTAAAGCAGCGGTGATTAAAGCGCGTGTGTAGGATAGTTTCATTCTAGATCCAACACCGTAAGAACCGCCACTCCATCCAGTATTCAGTAACCAAACTTGTGCATCAGTCCCTTTCAATTTTTCACCCAATAATTTAGCGTATTTAGCTGGGTGTAACGGTAAAAAGGCTTTTCCAAAACATGCTGAAAATGTTGTTGAAGGCTCAGTAATTCCCATTTCAGTACCTGCAACTTTCGCAGTATAACCTGACATGAAATGATACATTGCTTGCGCATCCGTTAACTTAGAGATTGGAGGCAAAACTCCAAAAGCATCGCACGTTAAGAAAAATATATTTTTCGGTCCGCTTCCAATTGAAGGAATCGCAATGTTGTCGATATGATCCAATGGATATGAAACACGTGTGTTTTCAGTTAAATCAGAATTTTCATAATCTGGAATCGAAGAATCACCTTTCCATCCAATATTTTCTAACAACGCACCAAATTTGATGGCATCAAAAATTTGTGGCTCAGTTTCTCTTTTTAAATCGATTGTTTTCGCGTAACATCCGCCTTCAAAATTGAAAACAGTTGTATCACTCCATCCATGCTCATCATCGCCAATCAAACGACGGTTAGGATCTGAACTCAACGTTGTTTTACCTGTTCCTGAAAGTCCGAAGAAAATAGCAGTATCTCCAGATTCTCCAATATTTGCAGAACAATGCATCGATAAAACATTCTTTTCATGTGGCAAAATGTAATTTAAAACTGCAAAAATTCCTTTTTTGATTTCACCTGTATAGCCAGAACCTCCAATCAAAATCATTTTTTTCGTCATGTTCAAAATCGAGAAATTCTCCGCTTTTGTTCCGTCAGTTTTAGGATCTGCTGAGAAGCTTGGGATACATACGATATGCCAGTCTGCTTTAAACTCTTCAATTTCTTCGTCTGTTGGGCGTAAAAACATATTTGAAGCGAACTGATTCGCCCATGGCGTTTCAGTAATCACACGAATGTTTAATCTAAATCTTTCATCAGCACAAGCAAACGACTCACGTGCATAAACATCTTTACCAACAAGGTAAGTTTTCATTTTATCGTAAAGCGCATCAAAATTTGCTTCAGAAAACTCGTTATTCACACTTCCCCACCATACTGAATTCTCAGTATTCGCATCTTTTACTACAAATTTATCCTTTGGCGAACGTCCAGTAAATGCGCCAGTTTCAATTGCTAAAGCTCCAGTATGAGTTAAAATTCCTTCACCTAAGATGATCGAATCTTCTACTAATTCTGCAGGAGAAAGGTTCCAATTCACTGTACCTAAATCTTTTAAACCTATTTCCTCAAGGTTTGCGTATTTTCCTTTTTTTCCAAAGTCTTCCATAAAATATTATTTTTATTCAAAAAGTGTTCTAAAATTAAGAATGCAAAGGTACTCTTAAAAGCAATTATCTTAACATGTTAATAGCCAAGTTACCAACCATTATACGCTAAAACTGTTATTTATCAACATTTTCTTAGTTGTTTTTTGGTTATCAGTTCTCAACTGATAGAAATATAATCCGTCTGGAACTGTCTTTGTATCGAAACGAACAATATGTCCGCCAGCCTCATATTCAGCCTCTTTAATTACTTGCAACAAGTTCCAATTCTCGTCCAATAAATCGATGGCAACTTTTCTTGGATTCAATAATGTAAAATACAATTCCAACTCGCCCACTGCAGGATGAAACTCTAAACCATGTAAAACGGCAAATTTCTCTGGCGCTACGCGTTGTTGTGATGCCGTTCTGCGAATATACCAACGGTAAGCAATCGCTAGCAAAATTACAGATAGTGAAATAATCAAACTTATGATTAATTGCGAGGGTTTTACGAAAGAATATGCTAATATCATTAGTTGAGTTTTAAATAAACATTTTTATTAAAGCGCCATTAAGCCTTCTATTTTTTTAGATCCAGCATAAATCTCCATGATCGAATCCACATCCAACATCATCTCTTTTACACTTATACTAACATACTTGCCTGTGCTAGACGGATGAAATGTCATATCAGCCCCCTCGTCAAATAAAGCTGCAGTTTTCGCAATCTTTTCTGGTGTATTTGGAATTATAAACTTAAACATATAGACTGCTGGCCAAACTTCTAGTTCGAGCTGCGCACGCAATGACACAAAAGGATCAATTTCCATAAGATAAAATCATATTTCGGCGGTAAAGTTCGTTTATTAGAAGCACATTTGCACCAGAAAGATTCGCTATTAATTCACAAAAAGTTCCGTCACCTATTGAATCAAATTCTAAAATTGCTCCTCGCAAGGCTATTACATCTGGAGACCTAGACATTATAATATCCTTTTTTTCAGGTAGTTGCACCCTCCAACGCTCAGAAAACTGCTCCTCAACTGAGCACAATTGATACGCTAAGCAGGCTATTGTTTTTACTGCATCAGTTAACTTTATTTTTAAAAGTAAAGCGTTGCGCAAAGTATAATAACTATCAAATGCATCCAAAATACGCAATGAAAAGTCAACTACAGGTTCATCTCCAACCCTTAATAGGTTGATTTCTTTGTACTCTTCTCCGCAAATATGTCTGTAAGCGGCTTCAATTTTTAAAAAATGTTTGATCTTTACCAAAAATAATTTTTCGAGTGAAATAGAATTACAGAGTACATTTTTCAAATCAAATAAATGATTTTCATAAGCGTCATTTAAAGCATCAAGGTCATCTGTTTCATCAAACCACTGCTTATAGTTTTGAAATTTTTCCGATTTCATTCAACTAATTTTCGAAATTCTATTCAATAAAAGGTTGTTTAATGCTCTGTCTTGCCCTTATTTTTGCGCATTCTTATGTTCAATGTCTCCACTAATAATGAGAAAACCATAGCAAAATAGATTGGTCCTTTTTGAATATGTTGCCCTAATCCTTCCATCACCAACACAACGCCTATTGTTACAAGAAATGACAATGCTAGCATTTTAATTGTTGGGCGCGCATTAATGAATGTAGCGATTTTTGTTGCCATTAAGAACATAACTCCCATAGAAAGAATAACTGCAGCTATCATAATCTCTACGTCTTTTGCAACGCCTACAGCTGTTAAGATTGAATCGAAACTGAACACAATGTCAATCAATACAATTTGCATAATAACCGCGCTCAAAACTTGTTTCCCTTTGCCACCGGTATCGTCAACAACACCTTTTACTTTGTTGTGCATCTCAACGGTAGACTTATATATTAGAAAAACACCACCACCGAGTAGAATTAAACTTTTTCCCGTTAACTCCATTCCATAAAAGGTAATCAATGGTTTTGTCATACCTAAAATATAACCAATACACAGCAACAAAATGATGCGCACCAACATGGCAATAAAAAGCCCCATATTACGTGCAAATAGTTGCTTGTTTTTTGGTAATTTATCTGCAATAATCGAGATGAAGATGATGTTATCCACACCTAAAATGATTTCTAAAAGTGTTAAAGTAAATAAAGACGTTATTCCGGCAGAAGTTGTGAAAATTTCGAAATTCATTTTAGTTATTTAATTTGAATTGCAAAAATAGCGAAAAAAAAAGGTATTATCTGATTGGGATCGATTATGAAGCGGAATTATTAACATTTTGACATATAAATCTGTTTTAATATTTTTAAGAAAAACTATTCGTCCGTAACAATTTCAAGCACAACGTTTCCGATTTTTTGCCCTGACTCAACGTACTTATACGCTTCAACAATTTGTTCAAGTTTATAACTCTTATCCATTACTGGCTTAAATTCTCCGTTTTCGGCGAGTTCTTTAATCAACTCAGCATCCGCTTGACTAATTGACGGAATAGGAAACAACAATTTTTTACCTCCCCATAACGGTGTCGTAAGTGCCAGTAAAATGTTCACCCCATTTTTACCTAATTCTGTGGAAATGTATATTCCTTTTGGTGTGAGTAAGGGCTTGCATGCTTTGAATGAACTCTTACCAACGGCGTCGAATATAAAGTCGAATATGGTTTCAGTCTTCGTAAAGTCTTGCGTTGTATAGTCGATTACTACATCGGCTCCCAATCCTTTTACCAGCTCCATATATTGAGTTGCGCAAACTGCAGTCACAATTGCTCCATAATGTTTTAATAATTGCACAGCGGCCGAACCGATTGCACCTGTTGCGCCATATACTAGTACCTTTTGACCTTCCTCAATTTTTGCTGCGCGGATATTTACTAACGCATAGTGCCCACCTTCTGTTAAAGCGGCTGCTTGATGAAATGTAAAATTTTCCGGCATAATTCCTACGGCTGCATATTCTGCAATTGTTAAATACTCCGCATGACCTCCAAAATTTTTATCATTAAATCCAAAAACTCTATCTCCAATTTTAAACGTATTTACATTTGCTCCAATTTCTTCCACAATTCCAGAAAACTCGCACCCCAAGACTTTAAACTTAGGACGAAAAAGGCCACTAAAAAAACGAGATACAAAATATTCTGCACTGCGAAATCCACAATCTGTTCGGTTTACTGTGGAGGCGTGAACTTTAATTAAAACTTCGTTTTCTTTCGGAATTGGTTTTTCAACTTCCATCAATTGGGCAACTTCCGGCGGACCGTATTTCGTGTAAATTACTGCTTTCATTGTTTCACTATTTTTC